>NZ_JBHVPN010000001.1:255100-538969 GCF_042887255.1 Gottfriedia sp. NPDC057948 | reverse complement strand
GTGGATCTTCCCACTTCGAAGATTAATGGAATATTACCGAAGAGCTAGCTTGTGGAACTAGACATCATAATTACTTCTTTGACTGAATTCCCGACAAGCATAAGACGATTTTCACTAAGATTTGCTCTTTAATCTTAGCAAAAAATTAGCTTATGACCTCGAGGAGTTAGGAGCCGAAGCTAGACAACTCTTCTGCTTATTTTTTAGAATATCTCCATTCAGCTAAAAGAAGTGGATCTTCCCACTTCGAAGATTAATGGAATATTACCGAAGAGCTAGCTTGTGGAACTAGACATCATAATTACTTCTTTGACTGAATTCCCGACTAGCATAAGACGAAAAATTCACTAAAAGTTTTAGACTTGGTTACTAGCTTTCCCATTAAATCCTTGACCTTGCTTCCTATATGTAACCTATCTAATATATTATTTTCCACAATAAAATTCAATACAATTCACACTAGGTTGCGAATTATTTCTGAAAACTGGTATTCTTAATGTATAAATTTGTGAAATTAGTAAATATTGGAGGTGCATTTCTCTGCGTTCGGTTGGTGTAGTAGTAGAGTATAACCCATTACATAATGGACATGTTTTTCATTTAACTAGTTCTAAAAATAGTACAAATGCTGATGTTGTTATTGCGGTAATGAGTGGTCAATTTTTACAAAGAGGCGAGCCAGCAGTCGTTCCAAAGCATGTACGTACAAAGTTAGCTTTACAAGCAGGTGCAGATCTTGTTATTGAATTACCTTATAGCTATTCGACTCAGCACGCTAGCATCTTTGCCAAAGGCGCTATTTCAATTCTTGATTCTTTAAAATGTGATTATGTTTGTTTTGGAAGTGAAGAGGGTAAAATCGAGACATTTTACGAGTTAATCAAACAAAAGAAGCAGCTTACTTCTTCAATCAATACAAGTATACGTACTTTTCTTGATGAAGGACTAAGTTATCCTGCTGCATATAGTACTGCTTTACAAAAAAATCTTGATTCATCGAAGCTAGATGTTTCACTTCCAAATAATATTTTAGGAATACATTATTTAGAAGCTATTGAACACTTTGATAGTCGAATGGAAGGTAGAACGATTCAGCGTATAGCTGCAAATTATCATGATGAAGAAACCAATCATCATAGTATCGCTAGCGCTACAGCAATTAGAAAAATTCTAAAAGGTGATAATCAATCGATTTCTGACTTTGTTCCAAGCTTTACTAAAGATTCAATTGAAGATTACATAAACGAGTATGGTGTTCTTCATTCTTGGAATGAATATTTACCATTTTTGAAATATAAATTAATGACTTCAACTAAAGAAGAGCTTGAGGAAATTTACGAAGCTGTCGAAGGTTTAGAAAGAAGGGTATTACATTCTGTATTAAACTGTCTTAATTTTGAAGAGTTAATGACATCAATAAAAACAAAGAGATACACTTGGACTCGAATTCAAAGATTGTTAACACATATCTTAACAAATACATCAAAAAAGGAAATGTCAGCAATATTAGAGAAGGATCGTGTTCCTTATATTCGTTTACTTGGTATGAGTTCAATGGGAAAAACTTATTTAAATAGCAAAAAAAAATTAATTGAATTACCAATTTACACGACTATTAATCAGCAAAATCAAAAAGAACTAAGTACTGATTTGAAAGCAACACATACTTATGCTTCGATGCTTTCATTACATAATCAACAAAAATTAATAAAAACCGAATATTCACTGTATCCAATTATTTATGATGAAAATAGTAATCAATTTAGTAGATCGTAAGTAGTTTCAACTAAATAGTATAAACTAAAAAAATGGCAGGTTTAGGGATATCTCCCTTATATCCTGCCATTTTTTATCATGCACCTATTCTAATGAAATTATTTTTTTGTCTTTAACTTTTCAAGATAATTAATTGCTTCGTCATATGTATCAATCGGTATTATTTTCATTTTCAAGTCATGCTTTTTTGCACTTTTTACAGCTTCATTATAATTAGAATTCTTTTTACCGTTCTCATTTGGTGCAAAGAAAATCTCTGCTCCAGAATCAGATGCTGCAATTATTTTTTGAGATATACCACCTATCGGTCCAACGACTCCATTTTTATCAATTGTTCCAGTTCCAGCTATTTCATGACCTTTTGCTAAACTTTCGTCTTTTAATTGATCATAAATTTCTAGTGCAAACATCAGTCCCGCTGAAGGTCCACCAATCTCTTCTGAATTTATTTTAACTTTTGGATTTGTAGTTAGATTTAAATTTTCTGCAATAGAAACACCAATTCCAGCACGATTCGGTTCGTCTTTAAAAGCTTCTGTTTTAATATTAAAGTATTTAATTTCCCCTTTTCTACTAACTTCTAAATTAAAATTTGTACCAGGCTTTCTACTTTTTACAGTATTGGTAAAATCATTGATCGTACGAATTTCTTTCCCATCGATTTTAGTGATAATGTCACCTAGCATTAATACGTTATGGGCTGGCATATCCTTTAAAACAGATACGACTACTATTCCGTTTTCCGTCACTTTATAAGATTTTTTAGCCTGCTTATATGCGTTTAAAATCGCAGCTTGCTTTGACTCTTCCATGTATCTTAATTGGCGGAACTGATAATCTTCATCACTTTCACCTTTTACTTTTATTTCTTCTATCTTGTATAAATGGTAATTGTCATTAATTTTCGTACCAATATATGAATAAACATTTGCCTTACCCATTGCGACGGTCGTTAGCATAAATTCACCTTTATCTTTTTTTGCACCTTCAACTTTTACATATGGCCTTAAAGGCTCTGCTAAGCCTGGTTTTGTTACATAGTATGGTAATGGAATGAAATATAAAAGAATTAGCGTAATACCAAGTACTAATAGGACATTAAGAATTCTGATCCTTTTTATCACTATTTTTCTCCTTCCATTGCTCAATCTTTTCAAGAATCTCTGGAATTAATTTTTCTGTAGCTTCTTCACCTATTTTGATAACATTTTCAAGGTTAGTAAAGTTTCTAGAATTAACATGGTCTAATTTAGGTCTTATCATAACATTCGAAGCAATTTCTCTATTTCTCACGAGCTCATGCTGCATTATTTCAATACTTTGCATAATCACATCATAGATTGTCGAAACTTCACCACTTACTTGAATAGGAGAAGCATCTACTCCAATAATAAAATCCGCCCCCATCTCTTTGACAACTGAAACGGGGATACGATCGATGACTCCACCATCAACTAAAAGTCTTCCATTCCATGTTTCTGGTACAAAAATTCCTGGTATTGAAATACTGCCACGGACTGCAGTAGCAATATCTCCCTTTTGAAATACAATTTTTTCTCCTGTTAATAAATCTGTAGCGATTACCGACACTGGCAAATCTAATTCTTCAAGCTTTCTACCGAATGATAGTACTTTTATCAACTCTTTAACTCTGTTCCCAGAAATCAAACCCATTTTTGGAACAACATAGTCAATATAGTATTTAGATTGAAATACTTTTGCGATTTTATATAGACGATCTACATCCGCACCAGCACCGTATAAAACAGCAACTAAAGCACCTATACTACTACCTGCAATCAGATCTATAGGAATATTATGCTTTTTTAAAACGGAAATTACACCAACATGTGCAAATCCTCGTGCACCTCCTGAACCTAATGCTAAACCAATTTTCGGTTCCAAGTTGTTTCCCCTCCAATTAAACTCTTTGGTCTAAAATTGAATTCCAGCAACGTATATTTAATTGTACAAGTTTTTTTTATACATATATTACTATCTTATTTCCTACTCAGTGGTCTTACTACAATTAGACAAAAATCTATATGGTTTTTAAGTTTATCTTTGGAGGTTTATATGTGAAAAAAAATTACTTCATTACCTTACTAATATTTTTATTACTCATATTTTTGACATCAACTATTATTTTGCATCCAGAGGTAGCATTTAAAGGTTCAATAAGAGGGTTAAATATGTGGTGGGGAATCGTATTTCCTTCGCTCCTTCCTTTTTTCATTTTAAGTGAACTTCTAATATGCTTTGGAATTGTTCAATTTATTGGTGTATTTTTAGAGCCAGTTATGAGACCTTTATTTAGAGTTCCGGGTGTTGGGGCGTTTGTTTGGGCTATGGGAATGGCCTCAGGATTTCCTTCAGGTGCGAAACTTTCTGCAAAATTATATAAAGATGGGGAATTAACAAAATTAGAAGCCGAACGACTTAATTCATTTACAAATTCATCTAACCCATTGTTTATATTTGTTGCTATATCTGTTGGTTTTTTTCATAACCCAAAAGTTGGGCTCGTTCTTGCACTCAGTCATTATTTATCTAACGCTATTGTAGGCCTCATTATGAGGTTTTACGGAAGCAACCAACCTAACTACTCTCGTAAAGAAAGAATTCATTCTAACCGCTTTAAATACGCTTTTAAAGTTATGCATGAAAAAAGATTAAGTGAAAGAAGACCGATCGGAAAAATATTAGGGGACGCAATAGCTTCTTCCGTACAAACATTATTAATGATCGGTGGATTTATTATCGTTTTTTCTGTTCTAAATATGCTTTTAATTGAAATTGGATTTATCTCGAATGTTGGAAAAATAATTGCATTTTGCTTTTCAAATTTAAAGGTTAATCACAATTTATCTACACCTTTTTTATCTGGATTATTTGAAATTACTCTAGGATCTAAATTAGTCAGTGAATTAGGCAATAGTACATTATTGCAGCAAGTGGCTTTAACTAGCTTTATTTTAGGATTTGGTGGTTTTTCAATACAAGCCCAAGTAGCAAGTATTATTTCTGAAGTGAAGTTAAGTATGAAACCTTATTTAATCGGTCGTTTATTGCAATCTGGAATTGCACCTATTTTGGCAATTATCTTTTGGAAGCCATTATATCTTAATCAGTTAACTTCTAATGTTACTAATAATACGTTACCTGTTATAAAGATTTTTACAGAGAAACAGTTAAACCTGGAATCATTGATTTCAACAGGTTCATTTATAACATTAATTTCTCTTTACATTTATGTAATTATCTTGATTTATAAACTGTATATAAAAAAGTTATCTTCTTAAACCTTTTTGTATATAAAAAAAGAAACCTCAGTTTAAATAAACTTGAGGTTTCATTCTGTTGAAAAAAGAATTTGACAATTAAATCGTTGGATTGATCATTGATAAGTATGTTGTGTCATATGATTTCCACTACAGGGTTCTCGCTTTCCATGGGGCGAGACCTGAGCCTCCTCGGCTACGCCCTGTGGGGTCTCAGCCTTCCCGCTAATCCCATAGGAGTCGAGCACCCTTTCGTTCCAATCAATTTCTTGATAAAAAAGAAGAATCTTAAAAACAATGGAATAGTCAATTGAACGAATGAATGACCTTTTATTAATCAAATTATAAATTATGATGACAACTTACATATCTTTACAAATATTGATCGTCAAAAAAGAAGATATTTTAATGTTCCCAAGTTAGTAAAGACATTTATCTCTCAACCAAAATCACTTGTTTATCAATAAAATTACTGATAAAACAATAATAAATAGTCTCTTTCTTCATAGAAATTCATTTAATGTTTGTATTTTTCAATAGTGACTACAATATATTTCAACGTTATAAGAAACCTCAACTTACATTAAACTTGAGGTTTTAAAAATTTTTCTGTTAATGCGCTATTTACACATTCTGGTACTAAGTCTTTTACATTTCCACCATATTTCGCGACTTCTTTTACGATTGAAGAACTTAGGAATGAATATTGATTATTTGTCATTACAAAAAATGTGTCAATTTCATCTACTAATTTTTTGTTCATTGCTGTAATTTGCATTTCATATTCAAAGTCTGATACTGCTCTTAGGCCTCTTAATATTGCAGAGGCGTTAATTTTTTTCGCATAATCCATTAATAGACCACTAAATGAATCAACACGTACATTTGGAATTGCACTTGTAGTTTCCGTAATTAATGCTTTTCTTTCTTCTAAAGTAAATAAAGAATTTTTGGCCGAGTTATTTAATACAACAACAATTACCTCATCAAACACTCTTGCTCCACGTTTAATAATATCTAAATGTCCTAAAGTAATAGGATCAAAACTCCCAGGACAAACAGCAATACGTTTCATCTTGTACCCCCTAAAAATTACTCCATACGAATATGATACACTGATACGCCACAAATTCCATATTTTTCTGATTTTGTTCGTACAAATTTCCCTATTTTTTCAGGTAATTCGACATCTGTAGCATGTTCTACTAAAATTGTTCCTTCTGATGCAAGTAGATTTTTTTCATCAAAAGTTTCAATTAATGATACGATTTGTTGCTTTTTATAAGGAGGATCTAAAATAATTAAATCAAATTGGATCTCTCTTTTAATAATCGCTTTAACAGCTCTCTCAGCGTCATTTCGATATACTTCAGCACAATCAGTTAGATTACAAGTTGCTAAGTTTTCTTTAATCGTCTTAATTGCCTTCATTTCACGGTCTACAATAATCGCTTTTTCAATCCCTCTACTTAATGCCTCAATTGATAGTCCACCACTACCACCGAATAAATCTAATACAATACCACCTTCAAAGTAAGGTCCAATTATATTAAACATTGCTTCTTTTACTTTATCGGTTGTCGGTCTAGTACTCATTCCAGGTACTGCCTTTAAACTTAATCCTTTATTTTTTCCTGACACTACTCTCATTTAATTTACTCCTACTATATATTTCAATTTACGAACATATCCTATCATAATTTCACTAAAACAAAAACATTTCTTTCCATATTCTTCTACTTATGTATAAAATCAGCCACTTTGGAAATAATTAATTTTAACAACATCTCAGTTGATGTTGTTGCCAACCGCGGAGAAGACTTACGTTTCCCCATAAGTTCTTCCTCCGGTTTCTCCTCTCCCTTTGCCTTCTTTTAAGTGATTACACTTTAATAAGAGGGGCCCTGCAAATGCGGGGTTTTTTTTTATGCCTTTATCCTGTAGAATAAATGTTGCATTTATTTCCATACTTTGTTTGAATTACTCGTAAAGTATTTACGTTTTAAGGGGGAACACACATGATCCAACGCATGATTGAAATTGGAGAAGGATACTCAGATTTATATGAACTATTTGAAATTGCTAAATCGCAAAAAGATAGAGTTAAATTTTTACTTAAATTATCAGCTGAAAATAAAGGTTTAAACTGCTGTTCTTTTGCTGTTATCTTAAGCCCTACTTCTATTGGTGAATTCCAACCAATATATTATAGTAGAGAAGGAATTACATTAAAAGAAGATACAGTTACAAAACGTGAAGTGTTGTTTGAAGAATTAGCTACAACCTTAAACAAAGAAATCATCACATTACAAATTAGACACTCAAGCTCATTTCATGAAAACGATTTATTCCATCAATATATTATCGGAATTTTACGCTTAAATCACTTAATTCCACCAATGAAATAACTAGACTAGATAATAGGATTTACTATTTTCTAATCTTTCTCATAAAGTAAAAAGAATATCAGGGATAGTTTTTACCTATCCCCTACCACTCAACCATACCACAAGAAAAACGATTGAACGGTTTTTAATTCAGATCGGTTACCCCTTCTAAATTAATTATCCATTCAATCGTTTTTAATCTACTTGATAATCATATTCCTTTGCTTCGTCTGGTTTTGCATTTTCGTACTCAGTCTTAATAAAAGGTTTATATGACAATTCAATTCGTTTCACAAAATGAAATTTTTTCAATCTCTCTATTGTTCGATCTATATCATCCATATTGCAATATAGGACTACGTATTTCAAACGTTTAGAGACAAAGTGAATATTTCCAAATTTACGTAACATTTTTGCTTGTTTTAATGATTGTAAATAAATAATAATACCTTGTCTTTGCACGAACATAGCTTTCTCCTTTAAAAATCCGTTAGAACTAGAATATCATATCCCAAATTTCTTTTGCAACGAAACTTTCATAAATAGTTTTTAGAAAGGATTGAAAATTATGTTAGATGATGTTTGGGAGCAATTTTTTAACTGTATTTCAAATTATAAACAAATTAATCATTTTTCAAACAAACAAATTTGCGGTGCCAATTTTCTATATATTCAGACCGACCGACAACAAACCGAAGAAGCGATCAAAAAACTACTGAATGATTGCGCAAGAACCATTACTGAACAGTTTAAACTAATTTACCGAGTTGAATTTATTCGTAAAGAACATAATAATTTCGTATTTAAACATCGATTTTACGTTCCGAATAAAAAAATGTTTTGTTGTGGAAACAATTGCGCTAACTGTACTAGGTTCAGAAAATGACTTTTACTAAAAAAAGACTCATTATCAAATAATGAGCCTTTCTATATGATTTATTACCTCGTTTTACATCCACACTTTCCACCTGTGCCACATCCACCAGTACTACATCCTCCACCTGTATTTACGAAGAATGGATTACCCGCTGGAACTTTTACAGAAGGCGAAACAGCTTGAGCAATTAAATAGCTAGTCTCATCTAAAAGTAATTGGACCTGATCTTCAGCTTGCTTAAAAGCAGCGATTGTATCGTTTAATTGAAGTTCTCTTTTAACTTCACTCATTTTTTTACGAATTTCTTTATAATCAGGATGATATTTTCCAAATCGCTGAACATCCTCATATAAATCCTTCGTCTTCATAAAACGGCTAATAATTTCTTGCGCAGTTTTATCATTGTTTAATGCAATATATGAAGTTCGATACTGATCTGCAACATCCGATTGCACGATCATTGAAGCAAGTTCTTCTGAGACTGTTATAAGTTGCAAGGTTTCCATTGTTGCATACATTTCCTTACACCTCCAAGAATAAACTATATCACATTTAATTCCTTAAATAAAAGAACTTGTCCTAAGCTTTTATGTGATCAGAAATATTAAATTCATTTATCTTCCATTTACCATCTTTAAATTCAATAAAATTTGCACAAGCATTTTTTAATTTCGTCCTAAAATTTACTTTCTCAGGATTAATCGCATGTAGAATTGCCTTAATCGTATGAGAATGTGCAACAATTACAATTCGTTTACCTTCATAATTTTGGGCAATGTCTTTTAATGCACTAAAAGCTCGATCGATTAATTCTTCATTTGTTTCCATTCCTTCTACATTATTATTATAAATGTTTTCATGAACATCGGAAATAGGTTTTCCACTAGCTTCACCAAATTCTCTTTCTAGAAATCGTTCATCCTCTATAATTTCATCAATTTTAGAAAGCTCTGCAATTGCCTGTGCAGTTTGTTTCGCCCTAACCAAAGGACTTGTAATAACCCGATCCCATTTTTGATCACTTAAAAACAATGCACTATCATTCGCTTGTTGTTTACCTACCATATTTAAAGGAATATCTTCTCTTCCTTGAATTATATTGTTAAAATTCCAATCAGTTTGTCCATGTCTTACTAAACAAATTTCTGTCATAACTACTACTCCTTTTTTAAAACTTACTTTCTTCATTGTAGCAAAAAGCTATGACAGATTGAATTATTATCCTTTTTTAGTCTTCTTTCGATTCAGTATCAGAGGATTCACTACTAGTACTTTGTTGATCCTTTAATACATGGAACATGTCAATCATAAACGATGCCATTTGAACTTGATTTGACAATTTATCAACTCGTTGTGGAATAGTTTTACCAAAAAACTCAAGGGAAGCCAGTCTAAACTCATCAGTAAGCTCAGGATTTCTAGAAAGTTTACGATACCATTTTGGTTGTTGTCTTAAAAACTTCAAATAATCTTCCTCACTCTGAAGAAATTCTATTACATCTTTTCTCAATTTAGATCTCCTCAATCCTGTCTAAAATTAAATTGTTGTGATACTGGCTTTTCTTCTCTTTGATTAGTTGAAGCAGCTGGAGATTTAAATTGTGATATAAGCTGTTGAATATTCGTTAAAGTAGAGTTTACATTTGTTAAATGGCCTTGAATTTGATCTGGATCTAAATTTTTAACAAAAGAAATGACTTTTCCAACATATCCTTCTTCTGATTGTTCCGTTTTGGCAGTTTTCTTTTGAGACTTTGTATTATTGTCATTTCTATATTCATCCCACATTTCATGGTCTTGACCTTTGTAATACCAATCTTCAAAATATTGTTGCCATGTTTTTTTACCCGTTTTTACTTCCTCACGAAGTTTTGGGTGTTCCATAACGAATTGCCTAAATTGTTCGATAGAAGGACGATTATTTTCATTTCCCATTCATATCACTCCAATTAAAAGCATTTACTACAAAATTATGTCTTTCGAATAATTTTGTGCTTGTATGGAAATAAAAAAATCAAGCACAAACTTTCCCTTTTGCTTGATTTATCTATTATTTTATAAAGTTTTGGGTGTAATATTTATTAAAGGCTCCAACTCCAAGGGTGGTGTATTCTTTTTTATACATATTTACACGATGGCCTTTACTATTAATCCATCCATATACAGATGCTATACCATCTACATAATTAGCAGAAATATTTTCGCCAGCAATTCTGTACGGGACATTTGCATCATTTAAACGATCAGCTAGACTACCATATAAGTTAGAATAGTGATCAAAATATTTATTTTGAACCATATCTTTACTATGTCCTAAAGCTACTTTGGCAGCATTAGCATTCCAATTTAAAGTACTTAAATTCATTCTTTTACGATAAACATTCGTTAAGTTAAATATCTGTCTCTCTTCTTCACGATCAACAATTGCTTCTTGCAATGTATTTAATTTTTTTGCATTTATTAAATTTCCACTATAAATTAGCTCGTACGGTTTTTGCTTAACTAAAGTTTCTGGAGATAAATAGCGAACACCTAATAAACTTCCAGTAAAACGGTCAAAATAAAGTTGAGCAAAACAATTATTTAATGAAACAAGTGGACGTTCGTGTAAATCGGTTGTCGATAATTTAAATGTGTATTGATTACTTAATATCGAAAAAGAGACCTTATCATGTAATGCTACATTATCCATTGTTTCTTCATAGTGGCTCCCCATCACAAATGGGGTTATATCAACTTTATTACCTGCAACATAAATCGTTACAACTTTGCCATTTAGTACACCAAATTGAGTATACTTTGTAGCATCTTTATCATAAACAAGCCAATCGTAGTCATATTGAGAAGGAACTTTTCTTGACGGTTTACCAAAGGTTTTTAAAATTTCTTGTTCACTTTTACCAATATATTGAGAAACGGAGTATGTAACTTTTTTAGTACTTGCATTTTCGATCATGGGCATATTCACTTCTTCTACTTTTTGATATTGTTTAAATGATGAAATATTGGTAATCCAATCTTTAATAAGTGGACTGAACATAAAAACTGTTATAAAACTTATTGTAAAAAAGAAAAGTTTTATAAGCTTTTCCATTTAGATCTTCCCTTCCCAATTGTTAACTCTATGTTTATATATCCATTGTAGCCAAATTATTCAAAAAAATATATAAATTAGTTAAAATACATTTATCAGCTTTTCATTGCTAATTATTGTCATAGATAATATTATATTAATAGGGATTTTTTCTAAGTAATTTAGGGGGTAATAACATGAAATTTGAGAATACAAATTTAGAAAACCATGTATTAAATGTAAATTTATTAACTGAAATCATGGAAGAATTAGGCTTTGTCCTTGCTGGTCAATGGGATTACGAAAGAGTAACTTACGATTATAAATTTGAACAACGTAATGAAATCTACTATTTACGCGTTCAAGGTTTCGCAGTAGAAGGACATGTAGAGTCAAGTAAAGGGAAAATCCAATTACTTACTCCACTTTTAGGTAAATACTATTATCCTCACGGTGTAGAGTACGGAGAAGGCGAAAACTTCCCTGAAAGTATCGTTGATAAAAGTAAAGAATTACTTAAAAAAGCTGAAGAGCAAATTTCTCTAGTAAGCAAGTTCATTATTCTATAATTATTAAAAAGAGTGAGTAAAAAGAAGTACAACTTCTTTTACTCACTCTTTTATCTTTCACTTAAAATCCTAAAACAGCTTTAATCACCGAAGTAGTGTCTCCACCTTTGTAGAAAACGTATAATAAGCAATAAACGAATACACCTGTAATTGCAGTAAAAAACCAAATAATACTAGTAATCGGTCCAATTTTTTTGTGTAGTTTTAATTTGTTTTTATATCCTGAGATAATTGATACTAGACCAAATACTCCGCCAGTTGTAGCTAAGAATATATGGAAAAATAAAAATATATGATAATACAGCTTTAAACTTTTTGGTCCCCCAAAGGAAGTATTTCCGATAAAGATTGTTCTCGTTGCGTATACAATGAAAAACGAGAGTGCAAAGACTCCAGCAAAGAACATAACTTTCTTATGTCCCTCTATATTTCTTTTTGCAATAAGATACCAGCCGATTGCAACTAATACGGCACTAATTACAATAAAACTTGTACTTATTGTTGGTAAAATTGGTAACGAATTCAAAATTTCCACCCCTACGATTTTTTAAGCAATAACGGATTACTACTGATTGGATCAATTTTATTTCCATTTTGTTCTCTTTTAGCCCATTTGAAAAAATTATAACCAATAACAGATCCATAAACTATTTCCTGGATAATTTTCATGATAACTCCGCCAACCTGCTGATCTTCCCTTGCTGACATAAAGTTAAATACTTCTGGACCTGAAATATTAAGTGATTTTAATAAATCTGGTGATACGCAAAGTTCCATCGCTTTACTCCATAACACTGGATCATTGTAAGTCGCGTAAAATGGATGTCCTGCAAAAATAATAAGTGCACATGCTGGTGTTAATAAAATACCATTTCCAAACATATAACCAATCTTTTGGATATCAGAAAGTGTTTGTCTTTCAGGTAAGTTATTAATAACAGGAAACCACATAAATACTGCCATGAAAAATAATATATTGGTAAATAAGAAATGGTAGACATTATTGGTTTTTACTGTATCAAATACTAATGGATAATGGTAAATCGAAAATACTACATTAAAAATAAGTAAAGCAATTAATGGTTTTGTAGCAAAAGTAAAAAACGAATTAACGAATTTTGGTTTAAGTATGTTTCTCCATAACCAATCTGGAATACCATTAATAAGAAAGATCGGTGCAACTAAGTATAGTACTGCCATTTCAGTCATATGTGCACTAAAAATTATATGACCAATTAAATCGATTGGACTACCTTGTGCGGTGTAAACTAACAAAATACCAATTACGAAATACACCTTTTGTTTAGTCTCAGTAACATGGTTTTTATCTTTAAATTTATTAATTATGTAAAAATAACCTAAAATGACTAAAACTAAAAACACAAATAAATATGGACTCCAAAGTGCTTTAAACCCGAACATCCCTAAGCTAATCATGAATGCACACCCTTTAATTATTTCTATTCACACTTATTATTTTTACCTAATGTTTAAATTTATATTGGACTATGTAAATATGGTGTAGATTTAAAACTTATAAACAAAAACTTCACAAAGACAAAAAAAATTTAAACATTACTTCTATCATATAATATTTAATGAAATTAGCCAAACTATTATACTACTAAATTATATAACAGTAATAACGGTTTATTCAAATTAAAATACGATTTGAAAACGTTATTCATTTTTAAATGATGGGTATTTATAGTGAATGAAAAACTAGGGTGCACACTTTCTATGAGGTCATACGGCATCATGCTTTTCCCAAATGAGGCAAGCCTTTAACCTTCTAATCTACATTTCTATTATTCATAATTCATTTTGTCACACGTTTTGTCACTAGCAAAACCAATGCAGCAGCCAAAAACCCAGCGGTCAGTTTACCGACAATTAGTGGAATGACAAAATTCTTCTCCACACCTGCTACAAATCCTAAATGACTGCCAAAAACAAATGCTCCGCTTACGGCAAATGCGGTATTTATGACTTTCCCACGATCATCCATCTCATGCATTGTCGCAAACATAGGAATATGATGGGCGAAGGAAGCAATGAATCCACCTAATGCTTGTTGATTCATACCTAGCTTATTTCCGAGTAATGCAAAAGGCTTTTGTAATACTTTTACTAGCACAAAAACAAACGGAAACGCACCGGCAAGTATGATCGTTATTTTTCCAACTGTTACAAAGCCTTCCGAAAGCGGCATCAAACCTGGAATAATAGAGATACCTGTTAATGTTTTAATGATAATCGAAACAAGACCAATGATAATAACGATTTCAATTCCTTTTCCAAACCATTTAAAACCACGAATCATCACCGATTGAGCCGATATCATTCCAATACCAATCAAGCCAGAAATCAGAATAGAAGGAACTAAATTTTTCAGCATCCATATAAAGCCAAATCCTGCAACGAATCCTCCCGCTAAACATCCAAATGGAATAGTCATTAGCCCAATTAAAATTCCTTTAGCAAAAAAGGGATGATCATTTTTATGAACGATGCTTAAAGCAACCGGAATGGTAAAAACAATTGTTGGCCCCATCATTGTTCCTAAAAACACCCAAGAAAATAAAGCAGCATCACTCGATTGAGCCATTTCATTTGCTAATGAGTATCCACCCATGTCAAGAGCTAAAAACGTGGATGAAAACATCGATGGATCTGCTCCAAGAAACTGGTAGACAGGAGATACAATCGGTGTTAACCATTTTGCTAATACAGGTGATAGCGAGATCATGCCAACCATTGAGAGAGCAAGTGGTCCCATGGATTGGAAGGCTTCCTTAAATTTTTGTCCGAGTCCATACCGATTACCAATCAGATAATCGATTGCCCCTAGTACCATAAAACACGTCATGATATATAAGATGATTTCATTCATATCGAATACTCCTCCCATTCAAAAGAAAGGTCATCTTTTTAAAAATGCATTAGATGACCTGTTATTTTTTATAAGATAATTAAGTGCTTATCAGAATGGGTAATGATTTCATAACCATTCTCTTTTACTATAATATCATCTTCAATCCGGCAGCCACCCCATCCTGGGATATAAATTCCTGGTTCGACGGTAACAACCATCCCAGATTGAAGAATTTCTACACTTTTGTCAGAAAGCCGGATTGGTTCGTGAACCTCCATACCTAACCCATGACCTGTTGAATGTCCAAAACGATTTCCGAATCCTTTTTCTGAAATATAATCTCTCGTTAAATCGTCGATCGTTTTCGCTTTTTCACCTGATTGAATTCCTTCTGTTCCACGTTTTAGAGCTTCTAATACGATGTGATAAATGTTGCGGAACTCATCCGAACAGCTCCCAACGGCGATTGTTCTCGTAATATCAGAGCAATAACCATTGTACATTGCGCCAAAATCAAGGGTTACCATGTCACCATGCACAATTACTTTTTCGGAAGCCACTCCATGCGGTAAGGCAGCCCTCTTTCCAGAAGCAATAATAGTATTAAAAGATGATGCAGTTGCACCAAGATTTCGCATATAGAATTCCAGTTCATTACGGATTTCTAATTCCGTAACCCCTGGTTTAATGATATTCAATATATAATCAAACGCCTTATCTGCGATTTTAGCTGCCATTCTCATTAATTCTAATTCTATTGGCTCTTTGATTTCTCTAACCTTTTCAACGATATTTTCCAATTGAATCCATTGTACATTTCCATACTCTTGTAGTTTTGAGAACGTATTTAATGTCATGGCATTTGCCTCAACAGCGACCTTTTTAAGACCTTGACAGTCGACTTCATTTGAAACTTCTTTTTCAATATTACCTTTATGGACGATAATCTTAGCGTTTTTTACCTCTTGTTGAGCCTGTTCCCCGTAGCGGAAGTCAGTGATAAAGGTCGCAGCATTTTTTGAAATTAGCACCATGCCAGCTGATCCTGTAAAACCTGTCATATATCTACGATTTTCACTCTTTGTAATCAATATTGCGTCGACATTGTTCTCTAAAAGCTGTTTCTGTATTTTTTCGATTCGGTTCAATTTCGTTCAGCTCCTACAATCATTAATTCTTTTGGAAACTTCGTTAATACTTCATAGCCATTATCCGTTATGACAACATCGTCTTCAATGCGCACACCGCCAAGGCCATTAAGATAAATGCCAGGTTCAATAGTGATGACCATTCCTGATTTTAGTAAGCCTTCATTAACTTCATTTATAGAAGGTGCCTCGTGAATCTCAATACCTAGACCATGACCGATTCGATGTGGAAAAAAATCACCGTAGCCAGCTGCTTGAATGACGCGTCTTCCTGAGAGATCAACATCACCAATTCTTGTACTAGGTTGAGAAGCTTCCACCCCAGCAAGATTGGCCTGTAAAACTGTATTGTAGATTTTAACGAGTTCGCTACTAGGATTACCATACATGACTGTTCTTGTGATATCAGAGCAATATCCCTTATACTTCACCCCTAAATCAAATAGCGCAGTATCTCCTTTTTTTAACTTATTGTCACCTGAAGCTCCATGTGGGTTACTTGCATTTTGGCCAAACAAAACAATGGGAGAGAATGACATTTCTTTAATCCCTTTTTTCTTTAATTCAAATTCAATTTTCCCTAATACTTCAAGTTCTGTGATTCCTTCTTTTAATGCTTCAATACCCACTTGTACTCCGTAATCAGCAAAAGCAGCGGCTTCACGTAATATTTCAATTTCATCAGCATCTTTTACTAGTCGCATTTCAGTAAGTATTGAATCTAGTGATGCAAACTCTACTTCACCAAAGATCTGTTGCAGTCTTTCAATGTAAAAATAGGAGATATCATGCTTCTCAACCGCGAATTGTTTCATTTTGTTTCTGCTTTCAATCAAGTGACCAACAAGTGCCCACGGGTGATCGGAATCTGTGTAACTTAGGATTGGATGTTTCCAGCCTGCTTCCTTTATCATTTGAACTTCCATCGCTGGTGTAATAAAAATGGGGGCATCATTTTGGAAGACAAAAATACCTACAAATCGTTCGTGCGGATTGTAATCAAAATTCGATAAATAAAAAATATTTTGGCGTGATGTGACCAAGCCACCTGGAATACTTTGCTTTTGTAAAAATGTTTGTAATTCTTGCATTCGATAATTCATGATCATTTCCCCTTTTATATATGGATTAAATTAGACATGAAGAATTGATGCAAGTTCTGTGCCATTTATAAAATCTTTTATGTTGTGAATTATTTAGGAAAAAGTGTAAATGTTTTTAGACACTGTTTATCGTATAGTGTCTAAATGTTTAGACGGTAGCAGTTTGACAGAACCGTAGAATATGCCATAGGTAGTGTTTTTATTTAAAAGTTGCTATTAATGGCTGAGGAGAAATAATGGGAGATATTTGATTTCTAGGTTCTAAATCAGCCCAGGAGTTTCTTACGCTCGTCTGGACTAATTTAGTCGAAAAGGCTTTTGGTTTTTAAAGCTTAATCTTTAATTTTTTCATTTTATTATATAAAGTAGCTCGAGATATTCCTAGTTTTTTTGCTGCTGCTTGCTTGTTCCCTTTCTCTGTTTGAATGGCTTCAATGATTTTATTTTTTTCAAAATCATTTAGATCATCTTGCAAGGAGTCATCATACGTAGTCGATAACAATGTAGATTGTAGCAACTTTGGCGGTAAAGCTCCTATAGATATGGTTCCTTCTACTGACAGTAATACTAATCGTTCAATTACATTTCTCATCTCTCTCACATTTCCGGGCCAATCGTATTGTATTAAGGCCGAAGTTAACTGGGGGTCAACGTTTTTAATTGTTCGATGATATAGTAATGAAAACTCATAGATAAATTGATGAAGGAGCTCCATTACGTCTTCTTTTCGTTCTCGCAACGGGGGAATCGTAATAGATAAAATGTTAAGACGATAATAAAGGTCTTCTCTAAAAGTATTAGCTTCAACCATTGCTTCTAAATCCTTATTTGTAGCAGCAATGATTCGGCACTCCGCTGTTAGCTGCTTTGTACCACCAACGCGGTAATACGTTTTATCTTGCAAAACTCTAAGTAACTTCACTTGCATATCCAACGGTAAGTCACCAATTTCATCCAGAAAAAGTGTTCCTCCGTGCGCCAACTCTAGTTTTCCTTTTTTACCTTTTACATCTGCACCAGAAAATGCTCCTTTTTCATAGCCAAAAAATTCACTCTCAAACAAAGATGATGTAATCGCACCACAGTTTACAGCAATTAATGGAGAAGATGATCCACGATAAAAATGGATAGCTTTTGCAAAAACTTCTTTCCCAACCCCTGTTTCACCAAGTAGTAAAATATTCGCACTCGTTTCAGACATTTTCCTTGATAACGAAATTGTTTCTTTCATCAATTGGCTCGAACCTTTAATTTGTTGAAAAGAATCATGTGATAATTGCAGTCTTGAAACCTCCTTCTGCAATTGAAGAATTTTGGAGGAAGCATTCATAAGTTCTTGATTCATTATCACTTGACTCGTAATGTCGGTTTCAGCCGCAACCGCACCCACAATTCGATCATTGATGAAGATTGGACTGCTATTAATCATGACAAAGAGATCCTCACGTGGTTTATGATGCTTTTGACGAAAGGATTGACCAGTCTCCATTGTAACTTTATTTAATAACATATCTTTTGGAAAAAACTCCTCCATTTTATACCCAATAATTTCTTCCTTAGGAATTGAAAAAATCCTTTCAGCACCTTGAGTCCAAACAACTGTTTTTCCAGCTTCATCTACAATCGAGACCGAACCATCCATTGTATCAATCATCGTTTTAAAATAGGCCTCTAAATATTGATAAGATGCAAACACTTTAGAAACTAAAACAGCAGAATTGATATAGCCCTTAATTTTTCCTTCTCCATCTGTGATGACTACAACATCTGATGTTTGCACTTCTTGTATCACGTCTTGAATAATAGCTTTTTCATTAAAAACGCCAGCTTTTTTCCAATAAAATTCTTTTATATCCCTGCTCTTAAAATGAAGATACTCATTTATCGTTAACATCCAGACTTCACTATGATGCTGTTTAAATATATATGCTGCTTCATTATTGATATCCAGATCAGAGTGCAAAGAATAATTTGTTTGCAACAAATCTTCTATTCTAGGAAGAAGATGTTTTATAAAAAAACCACCACCTATTTGTATCTTTTTCATCTTACTCTATCATTACGTCAAGTTTATGTCATGATTATTATCTGCGAGTTCTAACACTCCATATTACACAATCCTGCTAATACTAAGTAAAAAAGGCTACAGTTAAGCAACTTATATTCTTCAATAATGCTTTGTGTTTTACTTCACAGGAGTTCTGGAATTTTTTGCTTTTTGTAAGCTAATGGTGTAATGTTCATCGACTTTCGGAATTTATCAATAAAGTAGCTAGTGCTGTTAAATCCAACTTGATAGGCAACATCAGTGACATTCGACTCATGTTGTTGTAGTAATATTAAACTTTTTTGTATTCGATAATCGGTTACATAGTTTAAAGGAGTTGTTTTTAAAATACGACTAAAATATCGACAGCACTCAGATCGGCTTAATTGACCCACTCTTGCAATGTCGTCTAATCGTATTTTCTCAGAATAATGTAGGTGGATCCAATTTAACATTTGCTTCATTCGGTTACTCTTTACCACTACCGACTGTTCATACTCTAATTCAATCCCATTCATAATTAAATTTTTCCAAATTAATGTAAGATGTAAGCTGACGTCGATTTCATAGAATGGGGAATTTTGTTTGATCATTTCATTGATTTTCAAAATATAGCGTAAAATGCTATTGGCCCATAGCTCCTTTGGATTTAAGAATAAAAAGGGTATATTAGTCGCCTGATAATAAGGCTTTACAAAGGTTGTATAAAGTTCTTGTGATAATACGAAACTTGGAGAAACATTTAAACAAATATAGGTACATTCTGAATCGTTCCGATCTTTTGCCATATGCAGGCAGCCACTATTTATAAAAAGCCCTTCCCCCTCTTGAACAAAAATATTTTCTTCATTTATTTGAAAAATTGCTTCTCCTTTAACAACGTGAACAAACTGAAATTCATCATGCCAATGAAGTGGTATATAACTATTTATGTTTTGCTTAATCGTTGTTTCGTAACATTCAATTGGCAAAACTACAGTATGATGTTTAGTTAATTCTTTTAAACTTTGGTCAACCATAAAATTTTTAATTTGCATATCCCCATAACCACCTCAATATCCTTACATTTTTCCGTTCGATTTGAGTATTATTTTAGCGTTTTTCCACTTATCATTTAACATATTATAACACTATTTTTATATTTGAAGGTGGAGACTAAATCATGAATAGACGAAAGGGAATATTTCTTGTTATCACAGGAGCAGTTTTTTGGGGGATTGGTGGTACAGTCGCAAAAAAACTTTTTCAACAGTATGAAATCGATGTAGATTGGCTGGTTACGATCCGATTGCTTATAGCTGGATTTTTACTCTTAGCCATTCAATATTTTAAAAAAGACCGTTCTCAGATATTTGGGGTTTGGAAAAATGGAAGGATCGCCATTCAACTAATTATCTTTGGGGTATTGGGGATGCTAGCGGTTCAATACACATATATGGCTTCTATTGAACATGGAAACGCTGCTGTTGCAACACTATTACAGTATTTAGCACCTGTAATGATTATCGTATATTTAATTATCCGTAAACAAACCGCACTAACACGAAGAGATTTGTTAACTGTGTCTCTAGCATTAATTGGAAGTTTTTTCTTATTAACCAACGGCTCAATCTCGCAATTATCTGTGCCAGCACTTGCAATTGCTTGGGGTGTATTATCTGGAGTAGCTTTAGCATTTTATACTTTATTTGCCGTTCCATTACTTAAGCAATACGACTCACTTGTTATTGTCGGTTGGGCTATGATTATCGGTGGCTTTGTATTAAGTTTTATCCATCCTCCTTGGCAAATGGACTATAAAAACTTAACGCTTGAAGCGATTTTATATTTAGTCTTCATTATCATATTCGGTACGATGATTGCATTTTGGTTCTATATAGAAAGTTTACAAAGTCTTCCACCTAAAGAATCAAGTCTGCTAGGAAGTATTGAACCACTAGCTGCCGTTTTAACTACAATCTTTTGGTTAAAAGAACCTTTTGGTGTTTTCCAGTGGCTTGGTACTGCTTGTATCATTGGAATGATATTAGTGTTGGCTTTGAAAAAAGAGTCTTCCTCAAAAACTAGCCGCCCTCCTAATAAAAAAGAACCCCTTAGGGTTAGTTGAATCGAGGTAAAATGTGAAATAGGAGCTGACTAGTCAGCTCCTAAATTATTGTTGCTTAAAGGTATTGCGTTTATTAAAGATTAATCATGATCTTCACCGAAGACTATTGCCTCTTTAATATTGCATGCGCTTTTTATGTATTAAAATTTATACTCGAATATCTTAGTTGATTTGGAAATAATACTGGGTATAACTAGAGAAATCAATTTTACCTAATAAAAAATCACCTTAAAATACAAGGCTATATTTTCCATGTCTAACTTAGAAAGCTTCACATAATTTTTCACGGTCTGCGATTTCTCGACTTATTGATATCGGTTTCCTAAATATCTTTTCCTGTATGTCTTGCCTTGATCTGGAATATCCATGAAACCTTGTGCACCCCAAATTATATGCTCTGTTACTTTATCAATACTACCAGTAAGCTCAACTTTTTCTTCCATTTCAATATCTTCATCTTTAGGAATTTCCATATCCATTGTTGAATCATCCCTTCAATTTTACTTATTAACCATAACCGATTAAGTACTCATTCTAAAATTATGTCGGCTTTATAGTTTTCTTCCACTGAACATTCTTATACCATTGAACTACTCACCACTTAACACACTTACGGGTTGTTTGAAGTGGGAGATTCTTGGGAACAGAGCATACTTGCTAGTGTTATTTCTTTGCCAGCAGAGGTTTCTCTTATTTACCAAGCTATCTCCGTAGATTCCTACGGTTCGTGATTATTTAGGCCAAAGATAATATTCTTAATCCTTCAGCTAGAATATTTTTACTGGCATTTAGATCTCGATCGTGATGTTGATGGCAAATTGGACAGGTCCATTCCCTGATTCCAAGAGATTTCTTGCAATCTTGGTGCCCACAATCAGAACATATTTGGCTAGATGGAAACCATTTACTTACTTTCATGATTGTTTTACCATACCATGTAGCTTTGTATTCTAATTTAGATACAAATGCAGACCATGATACATCAGAAATCGATTTGGCTAATTTGTGATTTCGTAACATTCCTTTCGTATTCAGGTTTTCGATACAGATTAGATCGTGGTTTTTGATTATTTCTGTACTCAACTTGTTAAGGAAATCATCACGTTGATTCATTACTCTTTCGTGTAATCTAGCGACTTTTCGTTTTTGTTTCTGATAGTTTTTTGCATCTAAAAGGTTAATCCCATTCTGTTTAGCATGTAACGCACGTCTTGAAAGTTTTCGCTGTTCACGTTTTAGTTTCTTTTCCATTTTGGCAGTAAATTTATTGTTGTCCATCTTGCGACCGTCAGAAAAAATGGCAAAATCAGTGATGCCTAAGTCTATACCAATTGATAATTCAGCTTTCTCCATTGGTTTTACTTCTATTTCTGCAAGAATAGATACAAAGTATTTTCCACTTGGATTTCTTCTAACGGTAGCATTCAGAACACGACCATGTAATTCGCGACTTTTAGCAAAGCGAACCAGACCAAGTTTAGGTAGTTTTATTTTGTTTCCTACAACGGCAATATTTCCATTCGTTTCTTTTGTTGTATAGGATTGAACTCGATTTTTTTTAGACTTAAATCGTGGAGCGTTATTCTGCTTTTTGAAGAATCGTGAATACGAATCTGCGAGGTTTTTCAGTGAGGATTGAAGAGCAATACTGTCCACTTCTTTGAGCCATACTAATTCTTTTTTCAACTTTGTTAATTCAGCAGAACAAGAATTGTACGTTAATCCTTTGCCAGTTTCTTTGTATATGTCGTTCCATTGTCCTAAAAAGTGATTAAATACAAAACGAATACATCCAATCGTTTTGGAGATTAGTGTTACCTGTTCTTTAGTTGGATAGATACGGAATTTATATGCTTTATTGACTAGCATTGTTTTCACCTCACTTCATTCCTTGATTTTTAAATTTAATCTATTTCTTAACTACATTGATGGGAGAACCACCAGTAGTTAGTATGCAAAAACTTCTTGACAAAACATTTCTTCCCTTAGCTTTTATCTAATTTGTGGAAAGGGACGTTTGATCATGATTATTGCTATCTAATATTTCACATTAATATCAGCATTTCTTTTACTTAAGACTGAGCATATCATTGACTTATGGAGCAGACAACAAAAAAGCCTTTAGACTTACGCACGCAAACCGACATTCATCTCCCACCTATTACTGGTGTTATCACACCTTCACGTAATTGAGGAAGGAGTCTTCTGTCGGATAATGATAAAAATGTCCATAGTTGAATTGGACCTTGATTTGATTCCAAAGAGAAGATCAATGAAAATATAGTATTCTCGTTAAGTATTTCTTTAGTAATTTAGGGGATAATTTATAAGTCTAAAGAATTTACTAGGAGGAAATATTATTGATTTACTACAATAGGTTTGGTACAAAAAGAGAATTAACAGTAAGTGAAGGCGATCGTGTAGAAATTATTAAAAGAAGTGACATTTATTGTATTAATGAGGAAGAACCTATTTATCATTCTGGGACGATAACGAAAATTGATTATGAAGACCTAAATAGAGCTCCAGAAAAAGAAGCTGTTGGTATTTGGGTAAAATTTGATAAGGATACCGTATTTAATGATGGTGAAGAAGAATTAGTTGCATTAGCTGAGATAGAGGAATTGTTTAAGAAAATGTATGACATAGTTGGTTATGCTATGGTAAATGAAGGAGTTACGTTAAGCATTACAGGTGAAGGTATAGGAAAAATCATTAACTATGATTACCAAGATGGAAGTTTGTTACCTGTATCAATCCAAGATGGTAACGGAGTAGAAAAAGGAACTATTACTCAAGCTGATGAAGAATTAATTCAAGAACTCAAGCGTTATGGTACACCACAAAAGTACTTTCATTATGTACTTTCTCAATCTAAATAAATTCTCCAAACTATTAAGAATCTGCAATTGTGGTTACTAAGGGCATTTTACAAAAAAACTAAAAAAATTATACATTTACTAACATTTCCAAGGTATTACATAAGGTTTCGAATTCAAAAAAGGCTCTTTCGTAATTAGCCTTTTTTTTCTATTCTATCTAACTCAATGCATTAGTATTTGATATCTAAAGGTGGCATGGTATCAATACCACCCAAAACCAAGTATGCCATTATCTATATTACTTTCATTCCACTCTAAAATTCCTTCTCCTTCGCCAATCCCTTGTTCTTCCATCTCTTTTTCATAGAACTTAATAAGATCATTACGTTTTACGTCATCTTCGGGTAATTCAACGATCAAGGATTCAGCATAAGGTCCACCTTCATCCTCAATCCGTTCTTTTTCATCTATAATATAAACAACACACACTTTTTTTGTACCTAGTTCATAAAGTTGCTCAACAAAATTAATAGCATTAATTGTTTCACCGAATCTATTAGTCGCAAATGCTGATGGATTATTATTATTTTTAAGCCACTCTAGTGCTTCAAATGTTTTCAATCGTACTATACCACCTTATTTTAATTTTTAAGTTTATGTTAGGAGTTTATATAAAAGAAAAATCTCCTGTAAAATTAGAAGTTCTACAATACAATCTTTCTTATCGAAACAAACTGCAAGTAAGTCCCACAACATATCAACAATCTACATTAACGAACATAAAAAAAGGAAGTGAATAAAATTCACTTCCTTTTTACATCATAACCAGATTAATGTTAAGAATGTTAATAGTGTAATTACAGCAACTGTAAGTCCTGAATATAGGAAGAACGCTTGTGTGCTGTGACCTTTATTTTTCATGTGCATGAAGTAATAAAGTTGGAACACTAGTTGTACTACAGCAAGTAATAAAATAAATGGTACTGTAAAGTATGGATCCATTTTATCTCTGTATAGTACTGCTGCGAATGATGCAAGTGTTAAAACGATCATTAATGCAAATGAAATTAATTGTTGTTTCATTTCTTCTGCATGTTTACGTCTGTGATACTTTATTTCAACTTGATTTCTTAGATGAGAGTTTGTATTTGTACCCATTTTCTTATCCCACCATTCCCATTAAGTATACTACTGTAAAGATGAAAATCCATACTACGTCAATGAAGTGCCAGTATAAACTTGCAATATAAAACTTCGGTGCGTTGTATAAATTTAAACCTCTTCCACCATTTCGAAGCATTAAAGTAGTGATCCATAGTAAACCAACAAATACGTGGGCACCATGAGTACCTACTAATGTATAGAATGAAGAACCAAATGCACTACTCTTAATTGTAAAATGATATTCGTGCATATAGTGTCTAAATTCGTAAATTTCTAATAATAAAAATCCTAGACCTAATAAAACTGTAATTCCTAACCAAAGCATCATCTTTTTGTGTTCAAAGTTTTTCATGTGGTACATTGCATAAACACTTGTAAGAGAAGATGTTAAAAGTAACATTGTAGCAATGAAAACTAATTTTGGTTCGAACATTTCTGCAGCACTTGCTCCACCAGCAGTAGAGTTTCTTAATGCTAAGAAAGTACCAAATAATGATGCGAATAATACAGTTTCTCCACCAAGAAACAGCCAGAATGCTAAGAACTTATTTTTACCTTCTTCTGTAGCTTTTTCAGGGTTATGAGGAAACGTTTCAGCTGTAAATTTTTGATTCATTTCCATTATGCCTCAACCCCCTCATCAGCTATGTCTTCTTTATGAATATGGAATCCATGATCATCAATCCAAGAACGTAAGAACATTGAACCGAATGTAATAACTAAACCAAGAATTAATACACCAACTGCCGTGTGGTTTTTAAGTTGGTCATTATACAATGCCCCAAATGCTGCAATAAATAAGCCCACTGACATAACAAATGGTAAAATAGATGAGTTTGGCATATGAATATCACCTAGTGGTTCAGCAGGTGTCATTTTGCCGTCTCCTTCAATTTTTTCTACCCATAGAGCGTCTAATCCACGTACATATGGAATTTGAGCAAAGTTATATTCTGGTGCAGGAGAAGGAATTGACCACTCAAGTGTACGACCTACACCCCATGCATCACCAGCAGCTTTTTTACCTTTAATTGCTGTATATACGACATTAATTAACATAACGATTGTAGCTAGACCCATGAACATTGCTCCGATTGAGCTGATCATGTTACCAGTATCTAAGCCTTGTCCTGGTAGATATGTAAAGTAACGACGAGGCATACCCATTAAACCTAAGAAATGTTGGATAAAGAATGTTAAATGGAAACCAATAAAGAATAATACGAATGTAATTTTACCTAGTGTTTCATTTAAGATTTTACCAAACATTTTTGGCCACCAGTAATGTGCACCAGCAAATAGACCAAATACTACCCCACCTACGATTACGTAGTGGAAGTGAGCTACTACGAAATAACTATCATGGAATTGATAGTCAGCAGGAGCTGCAGCGTTCATAATACCAGTTACCCCACCTAGAACGAATGATGGAATAAACGCAACTGACCAAAGCATTGGTGTTGTAAAACGAATTTGTCCGCCCCACATTGTTAATAACCAGTTAAAGATTTTAACCCCTGTAGGTACTGCAATTGCCATAGTTGCAACAGCGAAAATTGCATTTGCTACTGCACCAAGACCGTCTGTAAACATGTGGTGAGCCCAAACCATGAATCCTAGGAAACCAATTAAAACTGTTGCGAATACCATTGAAGAGTATCCAAATAAACGTTTCTTAGAGAAAGCTGGAATGATATCTGAGAAGATACCAAATGCCGGTAATATAAGAATGTAAACCTCTGGATGTCCGAAAATCCAGAATAAATGTTCAAAAATCATTGAGTTTCCACCTAAAGATGCATCAAAAAATGCAGTTCCAAATAGGCGGTCAAACATTAATAAAGCTAACCCGATTGTTAATGCCGGGAATGCAAATAAAATAAGTGCTGATGTTACAAATACTGTCCAAGTAAATAGTGGCATACGCATGTATGTTAACCCCGGAGCACGCATGTTAATAATCGTTGCTAGGAAGTTAATACCACCTGCTAATGTACCAATACCTGAAATTTGTAGACCTAATAAGTAGAAGTCTACACCATGTGATTTACTGTGTAGAGCTAGTGTCGCATATGATGTCCAACCTGCGTCAGGCGCTCCACCTAAGAACCAACTTAGGTTTAAGAAAACTCCACCAACGAAGAATAACCAGAAACCTAGAGAATTTAAAAACGGGAAAGCTACGTCACGAGCACCAATTTGTAATGGTACTACCGCGTTAAAAAATGCAAAGACCAACGGCATCGCCGCTAAGAAAATCATTGTTGTACCATGCATTGTTAATACTTGGTTATAAGCATCACCAACTAAAAATGTGTTGTCTGGCTTAATTAATTGTATACGAATAAATAACGCTTCCATCCCACCAACTAAGAAAAAGAATCCGCCTGCAATTAAATACAGGATGGCAATTTTCTTATGGTCGACTGTCGTTAAGTAGTCCCACAATAGTGGTTTCTTTTTCGCTACAGAACTCACAGTATTACCCCCTTTGCTTCATATCCATTAATTTATTTTGCAATTTTTAAGCTAGTTAAGTATGCAGTTAATGCATCAATCTGATCAGCTGATAAGTCACCATATTTACCTGACATTAGGTTTCCTGGCTTCATAGCTTCCGGATTAGTTAACCATTTCTTGATGTTTGCTTCATTATTTTTAGCAATACCAGCAACCATATCACGATCACCGAAGTTAGCTAAGTTTGGAGCAAGTCGTGCAGCAGGTGGTCTTGTATCATTTGCGTCTGCAGCATGACAACCAATACAGCTTTGTTTGAAGATTTTTTCACCTTCTTGTGCATCTGCTGTTACAGCTTGACCTTTCTGATTCTTCATATCAGCTAACCACTTATCGTAGTCGGCTTGACTTACAACTTTAACTTTAAATTGCATTAATGAATGTGAAGGACCACAAAACTCTGCACAGAATCCATTATATGTACCTTCTTTATCCGCTGAAAGCCACATTTTGTTTTCGCCTTCAACGTTTGTATCAAGTTTACCTGCTAATGATGGTACCCAGAATGAGTGTTTGATATCTTGACCTTTTAAGTTTAAGATAACTTTTTTACCTACTGGGATATACATGTCTTGAGAAGTAATGAATTTTTGTTTTGGATACTCAAATTCCCACCAGAAAAGATGAGCATTTACATTAATAACAATTGCATCTTTTTTCTTCTCATCTTTTGCTATTTGCTTCTCATCTGAAAGCTTAAACGTTTGTGATACTGTTGGTACTGCTAAAACAATAAGTAAAATAACAGGAATAATCGTCCAAAGAAGCTCTAAAAAATGATTACCTTCTACTTGCTTTGGAATAATATTCTCTTGACCTTTACGGTGACGATATTTCACGATTACGTAAAGGAAAAGAACTGTTACTACAGCAACAACGAATACCATGATCAACGTACTTAGCTTCATAAGATCGTATTGCATTTTTGCTACTTCACCTTGAGGATTCAGTGTAGATTGATTTGCATGTCCACATGCACTCAAAATAACTGCTATCAAGGAAATTAGCGAGACTAATCGCCAATGTTTCATAAGTATACTTCCCCCTCTTTCAATTTAAAGTGTTTCATTCTTATTTAAAAATAAGATTAAACAAACAATAAAAAAATCCCCCGTAATACCCCTAATTAAAACGAAATTGTAAACACAATCATTGACATAAATAGAAGAGTTAAATAGTTAATGGAGTATATAAACATCAGTTTAGAGAACTTTTGATCATCCTTTTGTTTATAACAATATAATCCTAAAATAACCCATCCAATATTCAATATTGTTGCAAAAATAATAAATGGTAAACCTAGAGCTTGCATGTAAAATGGCAGTGGTAATAAACATAATACCCAGATCATGACTTGACGTTTCGTCATTTCAAATCCGTAAACCACTGGTAGCATTGGGATTCCCGCTCTTTTGTATTCTTCAGAACGTCTCATCGCAAGTGCTAAGAAATGAGGTGGTTGCCATATAAACATGATTAAAAACAGCATCCAAGCAATTGGATGCAAATTCGCATCGATTGCTGCCCATCCAATTAATGGGGGTGCTGCACCAGATATACTACCTACTACTGTGTTTAACGTGTAATTACGTTTCGTCCAAAGAGTGTATAGTACGATATATGTAAATGCACCAATAAATGCATATACAACAGCCATTAAGGTTGTGAAAGCCATAAATGTAAAGCCCACAATTAATAAAAGAATACCAATCGAAATTGTAACGCTTGGTTTAATATTACCGGTTACAGTTGGTCTGTTTTTCGTTCTCTCCATATACGGATCAATATCACGATCAATATAGTTATTGATTACACATGATCCCGCAATAATAAGTGATGAACCAATTACAGTAATAATTGCTTTTGGTAAATAATCTAATATATCTAATCCATTTATTTGGATTGCTAACCAGATACCTGTAAAAGTTGTCAGTATATTAGAGTTTACGATCCCTATTTTCATTAAAGAAAGTAAATCTTTCTTCAGTGATCTAGAAGGATGATTAGTTTCTTCGTTTTTAGAAACATTATTAGCTAATTGTTCCAAGTCAATCCTCCTCTTTTTTTTGCAAAACTTCATTTTTCATACCCATTTTTTAATGGTTCATAATGAGTTTTTAATTTAGACATACTTCTATTAAACTAAATTTAATGAAATTTTTGTGATAAATATATGAACAAATTGTGTACGTTTCAAAAAAATTTTATCGTAAACAGTCTATCTTTTCAATACTAAATACTATTTAATTATAAAATTAATTATTTCTATATTTTAAAAATGAATACATTCAAAGTTAAGAAAAAACAAATATTATGTCTAAATATGAAGGTTACCTTTGAATTTTGTGTCGTAATCTTATATGATATAGAAGTATTATTTACAGAATAATTTTTTTAATAATTAAATTTTAAAATTATTATTATTTTATAAAAGTGGGTGGATATACTTGCTACGTGTTTTAAAAGGGGTATCGTTAATTACCTCATTCATTCTTTTAATTGTTTTATTGGGTGGTGCACTCGTAACAAAGACTAATTCTGGACTCGGTTGTGGTAGATCATGGCCACTTTGTAAAGGTCAAATCATTCCTGATCATCTAACTATTCAAACTGTCATTGAATTATCTCATCGTGCAGCATCAGGCCTTGCTGGGATATTTGTTTTATTATTAGCAGTGCTTGCTTGGATTGTCATTCCTCATAAAAGAGAAACAAAGTTTTTAGCAATCATTTCTTGTATTTTTCTAGTTGCTCAAGCATTAATCGGGGCAGCCGCAGTTGTTTGGGGTCAAGTCCCAGCTGTAAAAGCAATTCATTTTGGTATTTCTCTTATTTGTTTTGCTGCTGTAGTTATGTTAACATTATTAATTTTTGAACGTGATCGCAATTATCAAAAAAATTCTTTTTATGTCGGAAAAAGAATGAAATTTCATACTTACGGTTTATGGATTTATTCATACTTAGTAGTTTATACGGGCGCTCTTGTTCGCCACGAAAATGCTAGCTTAGCTTGTCCTAGCTGGCCATTATGCAGTAAAGCAAACAATGGATTTCCTACACAGGTTCATGAATGGATTCAAATGGGGCATCGATTTGCTGCTTTTCTTTTGTTCGTCTGGGTAATTATTGCATTTGTACATGCTTATAAATATTATCGTAATGAACGTGGCATTTATTTTGGATGGCTTGTATCTTTAATTCTTGTTACACTTCAAGTAATTTGTGGCGCGGTAATTGTTTTTACAAACCTAAATATTTATGTTGCATTAACACATGCTATTTTAATCTCGTGCTTGTTTGCAATATTTAGTTTCCAAAGTTTAGTTTGTACTAGAAGTAAAAGCTCAAATTCTGAGTTACTTCAAAATAAAAATATCTCTTAAAAAAGGTATTTCTTCCACTTAATTGTAGAAGAAATACCTTTTTTTTACATATAAAATTGAAGCGAAGAAGAGTTGCCCTTTTACAGCAGCTTCTCTAACTTCGCTCTTCATTTTACTTTTTTATCTTTGATCTAGTTCTATTAGAAGATCACCTGTAGAAATACTTTCTCCCGATGTAATCAGAATGTCTCTTATTACACCTGTAAATGGAGATTGGACAGTTGTTTCCATTTTCATCGCTTCTGTAATTGCTAAAGTTTGACCTTTTTCAACTACATCGCCCTTTTTAACAAGTACATTTAAAACAGTACCTGGCATTGTTGCGTTAAGATGGTTTGGATTACTAGTGTCCCCTTTTCTTTTTTGAACGACAGTAGATTTAACTGAGTAATCCTTAACAACTATTTCCCTGGGCTGACCATTTAATTCAAAGTAGATCACTCTTGTTCCATCAGGCTGAGCTTGACCAATCGAAACTAGTTTAACAATCAGTGTTTTACCACGTTCAATATCTACTTTAATCTCTTCATCTAGTTTCATTCCATGGAAGAAAGAAGGTGTATCAAGTACAGATAAGTCTCCGTAGCTTTCTACATTTTTTTGATAGTCCATAAATACTTTAGGGTATAGGCAATAAGCTAATATATCAAAATTAGTAACCTGGCGATTTAATGTCTTGAATAAATACTCCTCAACATCTTTAAAATCGATTGGTTTTAATGACTCACCAGCTCTTTCAGTTAATGGCTGTCTGCCTTTTAAGATGATGCGTTGTAAGCTCTTTGGAAATCCTCCATGAGGTTGTCCCAATTTCCCTTCAAAAAATTCTATTACTGAATCAGGAAAATCGATATTTTCTCCTTTTTCATATACAGAATCTTCGTCTAAATTATTTTGAACCATAAACAATGCCATATCTCCAACTACTTTAGAAGATGGTGTTACTTTTACGACATCTCCAAATAGTTGATTTACCCTACCATACATATCCTTAACTTCTTCAAATCTTTCTCCTAAACCAACACCTTTAGCTTGTTGTTTTAAGTTAGAATACTGACCACCTGGCATTTCATGCTGATAAACCTCTGTATGTGGTGAAACCATACCACTTTCAAAACTACTATAATACTTACGAACGCCTTCCCAGTAGGTTGATAACTGCTCTAAGCCGTTAATATTTAAGTTTGTCTCGTCCTTTGAACCTTTTAGAGCATAATATAAACTATTTGCACTTGGCTGAGAAGTTAATCCAGACATACTTCCAATTGCGATGTCTACAACATCTACGCCAGCTTCGATTGCTTTTACATATGTGTATAAACCATTTCCACTCGTATCATGAGTATGTAAGTGGATTGGTAGATCTACAGTATCCTTCAATTCACTAATTAACGTATAAGCAGCCTGAGGCTTTAATAAACCAGCCATATCTTTAATAGCTAAAATATGTGCACCAGCTGATGCTAAATCCTTTGCAAGCTCTTTATAATACGCCAGATTATATTTTGTTCTAGTTGGGTCTAATATATCTCCCGTGTAACAAATCGATGCCTCAGCAAGCTTTCCACTGTCTCTTACAGCATCAATTGCGACTTCCATCCCTTTAATCCAATTTAGACTATCAAATATTCTAAATACATCGATTCCTGCTTGAGCCGATGCTTCAATAAACTTTCTAACAAGATTATCAGGGTAATTTTTATATCCAACTGCATTTGATCCACGTAAAAGCATTTGGAATAATACATTTGGAACTTTATCTCTTAAATTTAATAATCTTTCCCATGGGTCTTCATTTAAGAAACGGTACGCTACATCGAAAGTCGCTCCGCCCCACATTTCCATAGAGAATAAGTTAGGTAATAATTTTGACGTTTGTTCTGCTACTGTAATTAGATCTTTTGAACGAATTCTTGTTGCAAGCAGTGATTGGTGAGCATCCCTAAACGTTGTATCTGTAAATAAAACATTCGGTTGATTTTTTAACCACTTCGAAAATTCATCAGCACCTAATTGATCTAGTAATTGTTTAGTTCCACTTTCAGCACTTTTAATATGATTTACATTTGGAATGATAATCTCATCATAAGCTGGCTTTTCTTTTTCCGATATACCTGGAAATCCATTCACTGTTACATTGCCGATATAATTTAATATTTTTGTTCCACGGTCTCTTCTTTTTGCAAAAACAAATAATTCCGGAGATGAATCTACAAATGAAGTATTATACTCACCAGATAAGAAATCTGGGTGTGTCGTAACATTTTCTAAAAATGGAATATTTGTTTTAATCCCACGGATACGGAATTCTTTTAAATTTCGATTTAACTTCGCAATTGCGCCTTCGAATGTCAATGCATGAGTCGTTACTTTTACTAATAATGAATCATAGTAAGGTGTAATAACAGCACCTTGGAAGCTGTTACCCGTGTCTAACCTTACACCAAAACCTCCACCTGAACGATATGCCATAATTTTTCCTGTATCAGGCATAAAATTATTTAGTGGGTCCTCCGTTGTAACACGTGCTTGAACTGCAAAACCTATTTTTGGAATCTCATCTTGTAATGGAATTCCTACTTTATCACAATGTAAACTATAACCTTGTGCAATTAAGATCTGTGTTTGAACAATATCAATACCTGTAATCATTTCAGTAATTGTATGTTCAACTTGTACGCGAGGGTTAACCTCAATAAAATAAAAATCATTACCTGAAACTAAAAATTCAACTGTACCAGCGTTTACATATTCTACTTCTTTCATCAATTGAACAGCAGCATCACAAATTCTATTTCTTAAATCTTCACTAATCGAAGTACATGGTGCAACTTCAACTAATTTTTGATGTCTTCTTTGAATTGAACAATCGCGTTCAAACAAATGAATGATATTCCCTTGGTTATCTCCTAATATTTGAACTTCAATATGCTTTGGATTTTCAATATACTTCTCAACATAAACTTCATCATTACCAAAAGCAGCTTTTGCTTCAGACTTAGCACGCTCATATGCATCTTTTAATCCTGCATTCGTACGCACAATCCTCATTCCACGACCGCCGCCACCTAGAGCAGCTTTAATAATAATCGGGAATCCATAAGTTTCTCCAAATCCCCTTACATCATCCAATGAGTTTACTGGACCATTGCTCCCTGGAATGATTGGCAAATTAGCTTGAAGAGCTTGCTGCTTTGCTTTAATTTTATCTCCAAAAATATCTAAGTGTCTTGAATATGGCCCGATAAAAATAATGCCCTCTTCTTCACATCTCTGAGCAAATTTAATATTTTCTGATAAGAATCCATATCCAGGATGGATTGCATCTACATTGTTTTTCTTTGCAATTTCAATAATACCTTCAATATCTAGATAAGCATCAATTGGTTTTTTACCTTTTCCAACTATGTATGCTTCGTCAGCTTTATAACGGTGATATGACCCTTCATCTTCTTTAGAATAAATACCAACTGTTCTAATTCCTAACTCAGTGCAAGCTCGAAATACTCGAATTGCAATTTCACCTCGGTTAGCAACAAGAACTTTTTTAATCTGTTTCATGTAAGTCATTTGTAAGCCTCCTGTATTTATGAAAGATAATTATCAATAAATTAAGAATAAACTTTTTTCAAAATGCATTTTTGAAGATTTTATAAAGTTTCTTTGTGAATCTTATTTCGTATTGAAATATTCATTAAAATACCAACCATAGAAAGCATAACGATTAACGAAGTTCCTCCATAACTAACAAAAGGTAACGGAACACCCGTAAGTGGAATTAACGAAGTAACTCCTCCTATATTTACAAATGATTGAATGACGATGATTGCACTAATCCCTGTAGCTAATAATGAATCAAAAGAATCCTTTGATTGATGAGCTATTAACAATCCACGCCAAACAATTATGAATATACATAAAATAACTACAATTACACCTATTAAACCTGTTTCTTCACCGATTATAGCTAGAATAAAGTCGGTGTGAGGCTCAGGTAAGTAACCTAGTTTTTGAATACTTTTTCCTAATCCAACTCCAGTAAGCCCACCATTGGCAAATGCGATAAGTGAATTTACGATTTGAAATCCGATTCCCTGTGCATAGTCAAAAGGATTTCGGAAAGCTAAAAATCGATTAACTTGTACATCTGTTAAACCGATTCCTAAACTGATACAAATACTAATTAATGGATATAGTAAACCAATCCCACCAACGAATAGGAGTATTAATCTCTTTACAATAAAACCACTACAAAATGAAACTACAGCACAAGTACCGATTATTAATAATGCTGTACCTGTATCTGGTTGTAATCTCAATAGGATGATATAAATAGCTACTATGGTCCATGGAGCAAATAGCATTTTCCAGTTCTTTGTAATTCGCTTTTGTCTTTTCGAGTACCATCCTGCTAAAAGAACGATTGATCCGAATTTGATTAGCTCGGCTGGTTGAATTCCGAATACCCAGCTTTTTGCATTATTTCTAACTTCACCAAAGAGTAGCACTGCAACAAGTAATCCTATACTTACAGCTATATTTAATATCATCGCAATTCTTTTTCTAAAGAAAGTTGCAGGTAAAAACATTAAAAAAACAAATGCAAACATCCCTGCCTCAAAGGCAATTAATTGCTTATGAAAGAAATAGTCACTTGGCCAATGTTCACTTTGATAACGAATTGATGGTAATGGTGAGCTTGCACTATACACCATGATTAATCCAAATAAACATAACACTAATAATGGAACAAAAATCATATAATCAATATTTTTCAAATATTTTTTTAACATTACTTAATCATCCCTGCTTTGATTAATTATACTTTATGTATTCAACTATTTTGCTAAATTCCCTTTTTAAATAAAAATATTGTAACATAGATTAATAGATTTATTACTTATAACAATTAAAAAAATTCACAAAAAAAAGCTCAAACATTTATTGTTTGAGCTTTTGTTGCTAATAATTATTTATTCTTTTGATCTGTAAACGCTTCATGTAGAGCAGAAAGTTGACGCTCAAGTTCAGAAAGAAGTTCTCTACCTTGTTCAACTTCAATTAAACCTAGACGAGAAGCAAAATCAATCTCCCTTGATAAACCAAACATTTGAGTATCTAAAACCTCTTCATATAGAGGGCATTGTGGCATCGTTAAATGATCAAGTTGCACATTTATTAATTTCAATATTTTTTCAGCATCTTTTTTTAATAATTCAAATGCTTTATCTTTGTAATCTGTTACAGCATCAGACCTCAATTTTCTCCCTCCACTTCCGTACAAGCTATCTATTTAATATTATAGTTCTTTTTAAGAAAAATCAACTTAAATCAAAAGTTTTGCAAATATGTATTATAGAAAATTATATTTTTGCAACAGTTTATTTATTAGAATTTTCTTATGTTAGAGTTTAGATTTATCTAATAATCTAATTTTTACAAAAAAATCGGTCAATTAATCACAATAAAAAAGCTTAAAAACATAATAAAACTTTATTGTAAATAAGCGCTATTTTTGTTCAATTGTTTGTCTTTTTACTTAAAATAGTCGTACACTATAGGTAGACTTAGTACATAGAAGGGGTTTTAGTATGAGTGATGTTTTTCAATTAACAGGTAATGTAGAGTTTCCGTTAACAATTGATCCAAGTGTTTGGATATTTGATGAAAGAAAGGTTAAGTTAGATAGTTTGTTAGCTGGTGATTTCAAAAAGGTTGATGAGCTTGAGCAATATACGAAAAGTGTTTCAAAGCATTGGGATCGTGAAATTGTTGAAGGTGCGAAGGTCGATAATAGCCCTTTATACGCTACTCAAAAGAAAGAATGGCTTAAGGAATCGTATGCAATGCCATTTTCTTATTTTATAGATAATAGTAATCCGAAAAATCGTGATTTAGAAGTTACGATTGAAACAGAAGGTGAATTAATAAAATTACCTTTTGAAACTGTATATGAAAGTTATTTAGCATTTTCATACAATGGCAAGAGAATCCTTGAAGATGGTCCGGTACATTTATATTTTGCTGATGGTACAAATAAAGAAACACCAATTACTTCAATCAAGAAAATTATTTTATAGTTTAAAACAAAAGCAACATCTTACTGATCGATTTTGGTAAGATGTTGCTTTTGTAAGCATTTAATTATTACAATATATCCGCTGCAAGTTGGGCAATTGATGAACGTTCGCCTTTTATTAGTTTTACATGTCCACTTATTTTTTGATCTTTAAATTTTTCAACTACATAAGTTAATCCATTGTTGTATTCATCTAAATATGGATGATCAATTTGTTCTGGATCCCCCATTAATACAATTTTACTCTTATCACCAACTCGAGTTAAAATTGTTTTCACTTCATGCCTAGTTAGATTTTGTGCTTCATCTATAATAATAAATTGCTCTGGGATACTTCTACCTCTTATATAAGTTAAAGCTTCTACTTCAATTGAGCCCATTCCGGCTAATATCGCATCAAGTTCACCTGGTTTTTTTGTATTGAATAAGTATTCTAGATTATCATAAATCGGTTGCATCCATGGACGAAGTTTTTCATCCTTTTCACCCGGTAAATAACCAAGATCCTTTCCAACTGGAACAATTGGTCTCGCAACTAATAACTTTTTATAGCTTTGCAGATCCTCACTTTGCATTAAACCTGCTGCTAAAGCTAATAAAGTTTTCCCTGTACCTGCCTTACCAATCAATGTAACTAATGGTATATCATCTCGAAGAAGTAATTCTAAGGCCATGGACTGTTGGGCATTTCTTGGTCTTATGCCCCAAATATGTTCATTTGAGAAAACAAATTTCTTAATTTTTGTACCCGTTTTATCTACAACTCCAAGAGCTGAGCTCTTACCACCGAGAGCATCCTTTAATACGATGAATTGATTAGGATAAAATGGATGGTTCGCTATATCTGAAACAGGAAGCTCAGTTTTTTCATAAAACTTGTTTAATAAATCTGTATTTATGTAATACTCTAGATAACCGGTATAAATATGATCAACTTCCACTACTCGATCACTTAAATAATCTTCAGCTAATAAATTTAGTGCATCCGCTTTTACACGAACTAACGTATCTTTACTAACTAAAATGACTGTTTTTCCGCTTTCTTTTGCTTCTTCTTCAAGTGATAAGTTTTTTGCAACAGCTAAAATGCGATTATCGTTCGTTTTTTCAACAAAGATTTCTTGCAATTGTTGAAATGAGCGATGATTTAATTCAATTCTAAATGAACCACCGTTTTCAAGAGGAATACTTTCATGTAATTTCCCTAGTTCTCGAAAGCTATCAATTAGTTTGGATACATACCTAGCATTACGACCAACTTCATCCATATATCTCTTCTTTGAGTCTACTTCCTCTAATACAACAGCTGGTACAACTACTTCATTATCTTCAAATGAAAAGATTGCTAGTGGGTCTTGCAATAGTACATTTGTGTCGAGAACATATATTTTACTCAATCCTTAACCTCCTGACTAAAAATAACTCAGATTAGAATAATTAGTTTTAATTCTAAATTGATGGGTCTTACAGTTGGTTACTAGTCGAAGAATGGACGAACCGTTAATATATTATATGAAATTCTCTCTACTTTAGAATATTTTTTAATGTTTAAAGCTCCGTGGATCTAAGACCACTTAAAACTGCTACATCTAATTTTTTTGCAGCCCTCTCATCATAAGTTTTTGCATACTCTGGTTCGACTGTTATTTTTGACCCATAAAACAATATATTTTTTACTTCATTAACTTCTACTTCTATACACGCTAATTTTAATGGAATCCCAGGCATTTGCTTTGTTAAAATTTTTGCATTTCCCGAGATACTATAAACTGTTTCATTTGAGAATAAGCTTAATGATACCCCTTCAACCTCTTCGATATTCGATATAATTGCTGATCTTTGATCAACTGCAAAACGAATCGTCTTATCGTCTAAAGCAACAAGCCAAGAAATTGCATTCGTAACTGGTGCATTCTTTTCGGAGTTAAAAGTACTTAAAAAAACAATCTTTTCTTTATTACAATCTTCTAACAAGCTTGGTGATAATGTTTTCTCAATACTGTTTGCCATCACTATTTCATCTCCTTCAAATAAAGAGTATACTAATATAATTCAAAGTTTATTGAAAACTTCCTGCTAAAACCACTGTTTTCTAAAAATATATTCTAAAACCTGTTATAATTATGTTAACTTAAGTTCCATATATAAGGAGAGAAATTTCACATGAGAGTTAAATGCATGATTTGTGATAAAAGCGAATCTATTAGCGATGAATCACCTATTGCAAAAAAATTAAGAAATCGTCCTATCCATACATATACATGCTCTGAATGTTACGATCGAATTAAAATAAAAACAGAACAAAGAATTGCAACAGGAAATTTCCGTTTCTTAAAACCGGTAAAGGACAATGACGAGTGGTAATTAAATCTTGAAGAAATTGAAGTCAATTTGGCTTCTTTTTTTTGAGAAAAAAAGGAGTTAGCATTCAAAATGTTATTGAAAACATCTCATTTTTTTAAGCTACGTAAAAAAACCTAGATTAATTTCTAGGTTTTTCAGAGTGTTGAAAGATATTGTAGTCAAAATTGAAAAATACATACATTATATGAATTTCTATGAATAAATAGTTTATTTATTATTGTTTTATCTAACATCTTATTGATAACCTATTTTAACTAACTTGCAAAAATTAAAATTTCTTACTTTTTTAATGATCATTATTTGTAAAGAATGTAAGTCGTTATCATAAGTTACAACTTGATTAATAAAGGATAATCCATTCGTTCAATTGACTATTTTTTTATTTTTAAGATTATTATTTTTTTATAAAGAACATGATTGGAACGAAAGGGTGCTCGACTCCTATGGGATTAGCGGGAAGGCTGAGACCCCGCAGGCGTAGCCGCGGAGGCTAAAGAATCTCGCCCCATGGAACGCGAGCACCCTGTAGTGGAAATCAATATGATACAACTTACTTATCAATGATAAATCAACAATTAATTGACAAATTCTTTTTTCAACAGCATGAAAAACCTAGATTAATTTCTAGGTTTTTAATACTTCTCTGGATTAACTTTTACTTGATCTAAAAAACAATCAATCATTTCAATTGGAAAGCGCGTAGTACGCTCTTTTTCTGCTTGTGTAAATGTAATTAAATAGAAATCTTCCATTTTTTCTATTTTTACGTTAGATACTTGATGATCGTCTTTTAAAATCGAATCAAACATCTCATACGTCTCTTTAGCAGCTTCATCCGAAGGTCTACCTTCATATATAACTTTTATCGTTAACCAATTATATAAAGCATCCTGAACAGATTTCATCTAAATACCAACTTTCTAAAAAGTTTACATTATGTAGTAGCATTATTCTTTTTTGATTGATGTAAACGAATCTTATATACCCCTAACACGAAGACACTTGCTAGTAATGCTTCAACAATTGGTATCCTTAAAGCTAAGAAAGTAAGGAAACTACATCCAATCATAAGCAAAACATAAATGATTAAACTTTTAAGGATGCTCAATTTTTTTGCGAAACCTAAATGATATACCACAATACATAATACAACAATTAAACCATATAATATCCACATTGAAAGATGAATATCATGAGTTATATTTATTAACTGTGTTATGACAAATTCAAATCCCTTTGGAGCCTTTTCCAAATCCATATCCCCCTATTAAATAATAAAACTAAATACTTCTATTCGTTTTTTGATCCGCTAATATTAATTTTTTGTACTTTGTCTACAAAAATGAAACCGACTATTTCTAGTCGGTTTTATTATATCATAATTATTTTAAAATTTATTTATTCTTGTTCAGCGAATTTTTTCTTTTTCGCTGCACGCTCACGCTCATTTTTATCAAGAAGCTTTTTACGTAAACGAATTGATGTTGGCGTTACTTCACAGTACTCATCATCGTTTAAGTATTCTAAAGATTCTTCAAGCGTCATAATACGTGGTTTTTTCATTGTTGTCGTTTGGTCTTTATTCGCTGAACGGATATTTGTAGCGTGTTTAACTTTAACAACGTTTACTGATAAATCATTATCACGGTTGTGTTCACCAACAATCATACCATCATATACATCTGTACCTGGCTCAAGGAAAATTATACCACGGTCTTCTAGACCCATAATTCCGTATGTTGAAGCTTTACCAGTTTCCATTGATACTAATACACCTTGACGACGTCCACCAACTTGACCTTGAATAGCAGGTTGGTAGCTATCGAATGAATGGTTAATGATGCCATAACCACGAGTTAAAGTTAAGAACTCTGTAGTATAACCAATTAATCCACGAGCTGGTACCATAAATGTTAAACGAACTTGGCCGTTACCATTATTCACCATATCTCTCATTTCACCTTTACGAGCACCCATTGATTCCATGATTGAACCAGTATATTCTTCAGGAACGTCAATTTGCACATGCTCAACTGGCTCACATCTTACACCGTCAATCACACGAATGATAACTTCTGGTTTTGAAACTTGAAGCTCATATCCTTCACGACGCATGTTTTCAATTAGGATTGATAAGTGAAGCTCTCCACGTCCACTAACGATCCATACATCAGGAGAATCAGTATTTTCAACACGTAAACTTACGTCTGTTTGAAGTTCTTGTAATAATCTCTCTTCAATTTTACGAGAAGTTACAAATTTACCTTCACGACCAGCAAAAGGTGAGTTATTTACTAAGAAAGTCATTTGAAGAGTTGGCTCATCAATACGTAAGATTGGAAGTGCTTCTTGGTGTTCAGCAGGACATACTGTTTCACCAACATTGATATCTTCCATACCAGATACTGCTACTAAGTCACCAGCTTTTGCTTCTTGGATTTCAATACGTTTTAATCCGATAAAACCAAACATTTTTGTAATACGGAATTGTTTAACTGATCCATCAAGTTTCATTAAAGCAACTGATTGACCAACTTGCATTGTTCCACGGAAAATACGTCCGATACCGATACGTCCAACATAGTCATTGTAGTCTAATAATGTTACTTGGAATTGTAAAGGCTCTTCACTATTATCGATTGGAGATGGAATGTGCTCAATAATTGTATCGAATAATGCATTCATATTTGGTTCTTGTTTAGCAGGATCAGATTCTAAGCTAGAAGTTCCGTTGATAGCTGATGCGAATACAACTGGGAATTCTAATTGATCTTCATCTGCACCTAATTCAATAAATAAATCGATTACTTCGTCTACTACTTCATCAGGGCGTGCGAAGTCACGGTCGATTTTATTTACTACTACGATTGGTGTTAAATGTTGTTCTAAAGCTTTTTTCAATACGAAACGAGTTTGTGGCATACATCCTTCATATGCATCTACAACTAAAAGAACACCGTCAACCATTTTCATGATACGTTCTACTTCTCCACCAAAATCGGCGTGTCCAGGAGTATCCATGATGTTAATACGTTTACCTTCGTATTGGATTGCAGTATTTTTAGCTAAAATTGTAATTCCACGTTCACGTTCTATATCATTAGAGTCCATTGCACGTTCATTAACGTTTTCGTTTGAACGGAATGTCCCTGATTGTTTTAATAACTCATCAACTAACGTTGTTTTCCCATGGTCAACGTGCGCAATAATTGCTATATTGCGTAAATCTTCTCTTTTTTTCAAAATATATTCACTCCTAAAATGTCTACACATCTATTTTCATTATTAACTAAAACATTATAGCACATGCACACGGAAATATATCAAGAAAATGTTTAATCAAAAATATAAATTATTAATAAATATTTAGGAAAGATTTATTTTTTTCAAATTTACATCCGATTCGACAAAGAGTAAAATAAGAATTATGAACAGGAGGATTCACCATGTCTAGCATAAAATTTAGACTTTTCTGCGTTGCAACTTTATCCGTAATCTTCTTAATTCTAGTTGGTATTATGCTAGCGGAACTAAGTACTATTGGCGCTATCATTTCACTAATTATTTCAATATCATTAGTTGGTTATGGTTTTTCATTACGTGCTAAATTAAAAAGGGAAGGTAAGTTATAATCTTCTTCTCTTTTTTTTGAACACTGTCTACTCACTAATAAAAGAAGGCAAGTTAGTAACCCAACTTACCTTCTTTTTATTATTTTTGTAGAAATTCGATATAATCAGTGAGTAATTCGTTATGAATCGAAGCGTTACTTACTAGCACTGAGCTTTTTTTAAGAATTGAAAGGCTTTCATTTTTGAGCGAAGTACATATTCCGCCAAGTTCTTCAACAATAATTTTACCCGCGGCAAAGTCCCAAGGTGATAATCTTGGAGTGATATATGCATCAACCCTTCCCATTGCCACATAGACCATTTCCATCGCTGCCGAACCATATGACCTACTTCCTCTAACTTTTCGAACAAGATTACTTAATTTTTCATGGTTTATATAACGATTTTTAGTTAACCAAATAGCATTAACAGCTACAATAGCCTCTTCAAGTACTACATTTTTCAAAGGTGTTAATTCAAGATCATTTAAATAAGCTCCCTCACCTTTTTTAGCAAAATATAGTTCATTATGTATTACATCCATTATAAAACCCATTTTACCGATTCCATTTTCATAAATACCTAACGAAATCATAAAATTACGTTTTTGGTGAACAAAATTCATCGTTCCATCGATTGGATCAAGAATCCACACAACTCCAGTTACTTGATCCAAATCATCGCCTTTACCTTCTTCACCTAGTAAGTAATGATTCGGAAATTTCTTTTTTATTTTTTCGTAAAAGAATTTTTCAATTTCTTCATCTTTATTTGTTACTAAGTCATTTTCGTTTGATTTCGTATTGATTGTTATGGAGTCGTATAAAGAGTTTTTAATATTTTCAGCTGCCTCTTGAAGCAAATGCCTCGCGAATTGTTCAATTTCTTTCCAGTCTACATTCATAATTAAACACTCCAAACTCTACGTGCTAAAACTTATATTTAATGGTTCTGTTTATCAGTTTACCAATTTTAACCTAAAAAAACCTAATGAAATGATTTTTATTTAAGATGAGGAACTATTTTGGAGGGTGGGCATACGATAGACCATTGGGCATTTAGCGGAAGATTTAGCGCACAGAAAAACGAACCTATTTAAAGGTTCGGTAAATAAACTCGCTAAGCTTCTAGACGAATTAATTCTAATCTTAATAATTCTAATTTCTTTTTAGATTCAATCATTGCTTCATTATCATTGACTGTCATAGCATCGAATAGTGTAGCTAGTTCGTAATCTAATTCTAATCTAAGTACAGGAATTCTCTTTTCTGCATCAGTTCTTTTTAACGCATTAATCACTTGTCTCATCATTATCCCTCCATAGAATATAAGTTGGCAAAACAAACTGTAAAAGTTAATTAACAAAATTTTCTGATTTTTATCTTGCTACTAATATATGTTGTTTAAGCTTATAATGTAACTATTTTATGAAGAAACATATTACCCATTTGTTTTGGACAAACATGGTATACTAATTAGATAATGTACTTAGGGGGTTCAAAAATGACTCAAACTTTTTTTAAAGAAAGTGATTTTGAAATATTTACAACTGACTCAACATTAGAAACTAGAATGAGTGCTATACAAAATGAAATTCAACCAAAATTCAAAGTAATTGAAGAAGAAATATTACCTTTTTTAAATGTACAAACTGATCAAAACTTTTTTGGCCATATTGCTAAGCATGCCAGGCGTACTGTAAATGCTCCAAAAGATACTTGGATTGCTTTTGCAACAAATAATCGTGGATACAAGATGCTTCCTCATTTCCAATTTGGACTGTGGGGTACTCACCTGTTTGTTTACTTTGGAATTATTTACGAAAGTCCAAATAAGCAATCGATTGCCATAAATTTTGAAAAGAATAAAAATAAACTTTACAAAATGATTCCGAAAGATTTTGTGGTATCTTACGATCATATGAAGCCTGATGTGATACAAAAAAGTCAAATGAATAAAGATGAATTCAATAAAGGTATTCAGAGATTTCATGATGTAAAAAAAGCAGAATACCTATGTGGAATTACAATTGCAAAAGATGAAGCAATTACACTTACAAAGGAAGAACTAATCCATCGTATTATAGAAACATATAATACTTTAATTCCTTTATACAAGATAAGTATAAACTGAATTAATATAAGTGTTGTTTAATTATACATATGTCAAAAACAAAAGTCTATGCCCATTCTTTACACATTTTTCGACAGGACGAAATATTAAATAGATTTATTTAAACAATAAATAGGTAAGAAAAGCCCATTAAAGGTAGCTAATGATCCTTTAATGGGCTTCTATTTTTTACTTTAGATTTTATTTACTATTTAATTCCTTATGATTAACTGATATCATACTACATTTTAATTTTATCACCAGGAGCACCATTTTTAGCTTTTTGCATGACTCTGTATGCAGAATAGCCAGATATCTCCTCTAACTCATTACATAATTTTTTTTCTTCTGCAATACTAGGTACAATTGATTTAAACTGTTTGTATGTAGCCATTAACACTTCACGATCTATTCCCTTTTCATACGCTTTTTCTACTGATGTGTAGAACTTTATTACCTCAATTGTCTCATCTGTTGTCCAATCATATGAAATTGGGTATTGGTAATCCATTTACTTCACTCCTACAATTTTCTAATTAATTCCATTTTAACACATTTTTTAATTTCCATTCTTATTTTAAAAATTGATATAATTTCATTCAGATGAATAAAATTTCATAACTTTATAATATTTTTCTATACAGAAAATTCATAGAATGATATAATCTTTTTGTTTTTCAAATGAAGGTAAGACAGTTTATAACTTAATGAGAGTAAACAGTTGAATTGTTTACAAACATATCACTTCCGAAAAACACTATTATTCATTAAATGGGGTGTATGTTAAATGAAACAAATTGAAACGCCGTTATTTTCTTCTTTATTAGACCATGCAAAGAAGAACCCTATTCAATTCCATATTCCAGGACATAAAAAAGGAAATGGAATGGATCCAACATTTAGAGAGTTTATTGGTGATAATGCATTATCGATCGATTTAATCAACATTGCTCCTTTAGATGATCTACATCATCCAAAAGGTAAAATAAAACAAGCACAAGATCTTGCAGCTAAAGCTTTTGGTGCTGACCACACATTCTTTTCAGTTCAAGGTACAAGTGGAGCGATCATGACAATGGTAATGAGTGTTTGTGGACCTGGCGATAAGATTATCGTCCCAAGAAATGTTCATAAATCTGTTTTATCTGCGATCATTTTCTCAGGCGCTACACCAATTTTTGTTCATCCTGAAATTGATAGTGAATTAGGTATTTCACACGGTATTACGACAAATGCAGTGAAAGAGGCCATTTTAACGAATCCTGATGCAAAAGCAGTATTAGTCATTAATCCTACATACTTTGGATTTGTAGCAGATTTAAAAAGCATTGTTGAATTAGCACATTCACATGGCTTAGCCGTATTAGTTGACGAAGCGCATGGTGTACATATTCATTTCCATAACGAATTACCAATCTCTGCGATGCAAGCAGGGGCTGACATGGCTGCTACGAGCGTACATAAGCTTGGTGGTTCTATGACTCAAAGTTCTATTTTAAATGTAAGAGAAGGCATTGTGAATGTCCACAGAGTACAATCTGTACTAAGTATGCTAACAACTACTTCAACATCTTATCTATTGCTTGCTTCACTAGATGTTGCAAGAAAGAGATTAGCAACAGTTGGTGAAGAATTACTTACGAATACTATTAGACTAGCAAATAATGCACGAAATAAAATTAATTCACTCAATGGTTTATATTGCCCTGGATATGATTTAGTTGGTAAAGAGGCTACATTCAACTTAGATCCTACTAAAATATTAGTCAGTGTAAAAAAACTGGGTATAACGGGCCATGATGTTGAAGTTTGGTTAAGAGAGCGATTTAATATTGAAGTTGAAATGTCTGATTTATATAATGTTCTTTGCATATTAACACCAGGTGATAGTGAAGAAGACATTCAGCAGTTAATTCATGCACTAGAAGTTTTAGTAACTGAATTTGACATCTCAGAGCGCAATACAAATTTAAACGTTGAGATCCCAACGATTCCAAATTTAGCAGTCTCTCCTAGGGATGCATTTTACTCCGAAACAGAATCTGTTCCACTTGAGGATTCTGTCGGTAGAATTATTGCTGAATTTGTAATGGTTTATCCACCTGGAATTCCAATCTTTTTACCTGGTGAAGAAATTACACTTGAAAATCTAGTTTATATTAAAAAGAATATTGAAGCAGGATTACCTGTTCAAGGCCCAGAAGACGAAGAATTATTAACGTTAAAAGTATTAAAATAATTAAAGTTTTATAAAAAGAAACTAGGAAATGAATCCTAGTTTCAGTGTGTAGACAAAGTATTAAAAACTTGACTTTCAGACTGATTGCAAGCGCTTGTCTTTCGAGGCGCGAAGCCTGGTGAGGAGCGGAGTTACCTTAGACGGTAATGAGCACCGCAGACAGGCGAAGCAACGAAAAAAGCGAGCGTTTGTCAACAGTCTGAAACTAGGAAATGAATCCTAGTTTTTTTTATTCTAAATCACATCTAAATTATATAGGCATATGATAGGTAAGGTAATTATATTGATTTCGCACAAAAAAATTGTTTTTATGTTAGGATGTGGACTAATTGATAGTCGTGAATAATAAAATTGTTCATGCTTCATTAAAAAATAGCGAAGATTCAAATAATAAACTTTATCAAGAAATATTGTCTAGTTTAACAAACAGTAAAAAGTCTCATATTTATAAATCGGACCGTGAATTATCTTTTGATTTGACAATCAGAACTTATGTACTTCAGGCTTCTAAAGATTTATTAACAAGCGGCATGCAATTTAGGACTTTTAGACGAGCATATTGTAATCCAATGTTTTGGATTCGCACACCTATGGGTGGTTTTAGACTTAGGCCAGGCATAAGAACTTCCATGGGAATTTATGATATTTTTCGTAACGGACAATTTTACGCAACAGAATGTGCAACTGCAATCATTATGATATTTTATAAAGCCCTTTTAGACATTTTCGGCTATGAAATTTTTGATCAACTATTCGATAATGGCATATACTTATACACTTGGAATTACGACCCTAAATTAGCTATTTTAACGGCTGAAGTTGATCGTCCAGCCCCTGGTGACGTTGTTTATATAAAAAATCCTGAAGTTGACCCAATGACTCCAGAATGGCAAGGAGAAAACACTGTTACTATGGGAAGTAATTATTATTATGGTCATGGTATCGGAATACGTTCATTACATGAGATTATTTACCATTTAAATATGCATAGATATCCTTTTGCGATGATTTCTGCCTTCTTAACAAATTTAAATACTAGAATTGACTCGAATGAAATGGCTCAATATTTAAAAGATAATTCAAAATTAATACCAGTTACAACAAGCGAAGCTTCATCCGATGTTATAACTGCAAGAATTGGAGATCAAACTCAAATTGCATAAAAGGAAAAGTGGGTGATTCTAATTGAGTCTCCCTTTTTTGTGATTTAATTAAATAAAAACATAAAAAACCACAAGGAAAAACGATCCCCTTGTGGAATTTCTCATTTATAGATGTCTATAGTTACTCTATTAGACTTTATGTTTTAATTAGTTATAATTAGCAAACTTCATGATCAGTTGGTTCACAATCTTCACAGTTTTTAACGTAAAGAGTTGTTACCTTTTCATCCTCGAAATGACCTACTGTTTTTTCACAACATTTACATACGAATGTCCCCATTTTTGTAACCCCTTTCATAATGTTGTATCAATTAACTAACTTCATTATAATGTGTTATACTTATTTACGCAAGTGGTAAATAAGTATAACTTAAATTTTCTAATACTAGATTATTCAAGGGGTTTTATAAGGTGAATGCGATTTAATTAGTATAACACATTTATTTTTTATTCATAACTCTCTTCTATACTTGGTGACGGTAGCCAGTCGGCTAAATATTCTGCGAGTTCCATTGCCTCTTCCTCACTTTTTAGTTTACATAAAAATTTCAACTGATTTGGAAATGAAACATCCTGTCGATCTAATACAATGCATTGTCTAGATTGCATGCAGATGACGAGTGGCTTTCCAAAGAACATGTTCGTATATACAATACCAATATCGTATCTAGTATCGTTCGTAACAAAGCCAACAAATCGGACTCTTACATTTTCGTGATCATCATATAATTTCTCAAACATTGTTTCACCCACTCCTCCGTTTTAGTATTGTAAGTTAATACATATGAAGAAAAAATTAAATTCATACCGAATACTTGTCTAAAAATTTGAAATAATGTTATGATAAAAACAGATTAATAGTGATGTTTTTCATAAAAACATCTTAGGGGGAAAATTTAAAAATGGTTCAACAAGCTACCATTCAATTAGTAGATAAATCAAAATACCAAGAAGCAAATTTAGATTTAATAAATAATTTAATAAATGATTACATACAATCTTCAACTAGGATCGGTCAACAAGTTGACTGGAATTATGAAAGGGTTTCCTTTCCTTACTCTATTTCAAATAAAAAATTAGATGACCAAGATGCACTTTATTTACAGAGCAATGATTCACGTTATAAACATTTTGTTGTTTCTATTCAAGATGATAAAAATATCGTGATTACTCTGTTACCAAACTCAACTTATGGTGATAAAGGCAAAGCAAATGAGCTATGTAGATATTTAGCTCAAAAAATTGAAGCAAAGCTTGAATTATTTAACAATCGAATCATGTATTTTTACAAACGATAATTTAAAATAAATTTACAATCGCCTGACAAAAGAAAAATACCGATGCATAAAAGCAAGTAATAATAATACTTGCTTTTCTTGTGTTTCCAACGTATTTTGCAATTAAATAAAGCTGGTAAAAGAATACTAGAAACAATATGACTTTAGAATATAATTGATCCCTTTTCGACAAGAATAATACAAATGAAAATCCTACCCAAAATAGTTGATGTATCATTAATACTATTAATTGTTTTCGCATCAATATTCCCACCAATCAATCATCAATACTAGAAAGTTTGTTTTTTAAACGTTATGCGAGACATGCCTTAATCATGCAAAAAAACCTCCTAACAAATAGGAGGTTGCAGACAATCGTTTTTTTTCGTTATTTTGCCATCGTATTGCCCTTAATGCATCTATGTTAACAAACTACTTTAAGCTTTGAATAAAGCGTTTTAAATGAATTTGAACAGTAAAAAACCTCCTATAAAATATAGGAGGTTTTTAAGTAATTATTTTAAAACATGGATTGGATGACCCATCGCTAATTCTGCAGCTTCCATTGAGATTTCACCTAATGTTGGGTGAGCGTGAATTGTTTGTGCAATATCCTCAACGCTCATGCAAGCTTCAATTGCAAGACCAAGCTCAGAAATGATATCTGATGCATTTACACCTGCAACTTGAGCACCAACTAGTACTCCATCTTCTATACGAGAAACTAATTGTACGAATCCATCAGTTGAATTTAGAGATAATGCGCGACCATTTCCACCGAATGGGAATTTCGCTACACTAACAGCTAATCCTTCTTCATCTGCTTGTTTTTTAGTATAACCAACAGTTGCTAATTCTGGATCAGTAAATACTACTGCAGGGATTGCTAAGTATTCGATTTGACTTGGCATACCACTGATTGCCTCAGCAGCAACTTTACCTTCATAAGAAGCTTTGTGTGCTAATGGAGGTCCAGCAATTACATCACCAATTGCGAAAATATTTTTAATTGTTGTACGAGCTTGTTGATCAGTCGTAATAACACCACGTTCGTTAATTTCAACACCGACATTTTCTAAGCCCATGTCACGAGAGTTCGGGAAACGTCCAACTGTTACTAATACGTAATCAGCTTCGATTTCTTTCATTTCGCCATTAGCTTCGAATTTAACTGTCACGCCATCTACAGTTTCTTCAACGCCTTTACCAAACGCTTTTGTTACGATATCTACATTACCTTTTTTCTTTAATCCACGTTTAACAATTGAACTCATAGATTTTTCAAAACCATTTAAGATTTCGTCACCAGCTTCAAGAATTGTTACGTGTGTACCAAAGTTAGCATAAGCAGTACCTAATTCCATACCAATATAGCCGCCACCAATAACAACTAATTTTTTTGGAATTTCAGGTAAGTTTAATGCACCTGTTGAATCGATTACACGGTTGCTCCATTTGAAACCAGGGATTTCGATTGGAGTTGAACCTGTTGCGATGATCGCATTGTTAAAAGTATAAGTTTGAGCTGATTCTTCAGTAATTACACGAAGAGTGTTAGCATCATTAAAGTAAGCTTCACCTTTAATAACTTCAACTTTGTTTCCTTTTAATAAGCCTGCTACACCGCCAGTTAATTTATTAACTACACTGCTTTTCCAAGCTTGAACTTTTGTAAAATCAACTTTTACATTTTCTGCTGTAATACCGATGTCTTCAGAATGCTTAGCTGTTTCATAACGGTGACCAGCAGTAATTAATGCCTTTGAAGGGATACAACCTACGTTTAAACATACCCCACCAAGATTACCTTTTTCAATTACAGCAACTTTTTGTCCAAGTTGTGCTGCACGAATTGCTGCAACATAACCACCAGGACCGGCACCGATAACGACCGTATCTAGTTCAATTGCAAAATCTCCTACTACCATTTATCTTACGCCTCCATTAATAATAATTCTGGATCATTTAATAATCGTTTAATATGGTTTAATGCGTTTTGAGCAGTTGCACCATCGATAATACGGTGGTCAAAGCTTAATGATAACGCTAATACTGGAGCAACAACGATTTCTCCATTTAATACTACTGGTTTTTCAGCAATACGACCAATACCTAAGATAGCTACTTCAGGGTGGTTAATTACTGGAGTAAACCATTGTCCACCAGCTGAACCGATATTTGAAATTGTACATGAAGCACCTTTCATTTCTGCAGCAGCTAATTTACCGTCACGAGCTTTTGTAGCTAGCTCATTAATTTCAGCTGAAATAGAGAAGATAGCTTTACGATCAGCATCTTTAACAACTGGTACTAATAAACCTTTATCAGTATCTGCAGCAATACCAATGTTATAGTAATGTTTGTGTACGATTTCGCTAGTAGCATCATCGATTGATGTATTTAAAGCTGGGAATTTACGTAATGCAGAAGTTAAAGCTTTAACAACATAAGGTAAGAACGTTAATTTGATACCTTGTGCAGCTGCAACTTCTTTATATTTTTTACGGCTAGCAACTAGTTTCGTTACATCTACTTCATCCATTAATGTTACGTGTGGAGCAGTATGTTTAGAGTTAACCATTGCTTTAGCGATTGCTTTACGAATTCCACTCATTTTTTCACGAGTTTCAGGATATGCACCCTCTGGAATTGGCATTGCTTTTGGAGCTTCTTGTGTCGACGCTTTCGCTTCGGTTACAACTTCAACTGCAACTTCTGTTTGAGCTGCAGCAGCTGGTGCTACTCCACCTAATAAGAATGCATCTACGTCTTTTTTAGTTACACGGCCATTTTTAGCTGAACCTGGTACAATACGTAAATCTACGTTTTTCTCACGAGCGTATTTACGTACAGATGGCATTGCAATTACATGAGCTTTTGGTTCAATCGCAGCAACAGGTGATAGTGGTGCAGCATCTGTTTTTGGTTCACTTTGCTCATAAGATTCTTGTACTTTTGCCTGAACTGCTTCAGCAGCTTCTGGTACTGGAGTAGTAGTTGGAGCTTCTTCAGCATGTTGTCCTTTGAAGCTAATGTTTTCATAACCAGGTGCATCTAAACGTACTAATACGTCACCAACAACTGCAACTGTACCTTCTGCAACTAATACTTCTAATACTTTCCCTTTTACAGGTGATGGAATTTCTACTACTGATTTATCGTTTTGAACTTCACAAATGATATCATCTTCATTTACTTCGTCGCCTGCTTTAATAAACCATTTTACAATTTCACCTTCGTGAATACCTTCACCGATATCTGGTAATCTAAATTCAAATAGACTTGCCACTGAGTTTGACACAGATTTCTACCTCCGAACAAAGTTAAATTAATTTTTTAATATATTTTATCTAATAATGTAAGAAAGGTATTGATGAATTCATCAAATACCTTTCTCTATTTTTGTTATAAACTGATTAGAAGTTTAAAACTTTTTGAATACCTTCAACTATATCTTTATGGTTTGGTAACCAAACTGTTTCCGCTTCAGGGAATGGGTAAACAGTATCAGCTGCAGTAATACGTACAACTGGTGCTTCTAATGAAAGGATACAACGATCATTAATTTCAGCAACTACATTTGCAGCAATACCAGCTTGTTTTTGTGCTTCTTGTACAACTACTGCACGTCCAGTTTTCTCAACAGACGCAACGATTGCTTCGATATCTAATGGGTGAACAGTACGTAAGTCAACAACTTCTACTGATACGCCATCTTTTTCTAACTCTTCAGCAGCTTTTAATGCAGCGTGAACCATTGCACCGTAAGCAAATACTGATACATCTTTACCTTCACGTTTAACATCCGCTTTACCTAATTCGATAGTGTACTCACCTTCAGGTACATCTTCACGGAATGAACGGTATAATTTCATGTGCTCTAAATAGATAACAGGGTCATTATCACGAATAGATGAAATTAAAAGACCTTTAGCATCTTTAGGTGTTGATGGAATAACTACTTTTAAACCAGGAGTTTGAGCCATTAATCCTTCTAAACTATCCGCGTGCATTTCTGGTGTATGAACACCACCACCAAATGGTGAACGGAAAGTAATTGGTGAAGTAAAACGACCACTTGTACGGTAACGCATACGTGCTGCTTGACCAGCGATTGAGTCCATGATTTCGAATAAGAATCCGAAGAATTGGATTTCTGCTACTGGACGGAAACCTTCAATTCCAAGACCGATTGCTAATCCACCGATACCTGATTCAGCAAGCGGTGTATCGAATATACGTTGCTCACCGAATTCTGCTTGTAAACCTTCAGTTGCACGGAATACACCACCGTTTACTCCAACGTCCTCACCAAATACTACTACAGTAGGATCGTTCTTCATTTCAACGCGTAATGCATCTGTGATAGCTTGAATCATTGTCATTTGCGCCATGACTTACTTCGACTCCTTCTCTTTATAAATTGCATATTGCTCTTCTATATTACTTGTTTTAGTTTCGAACATATTAGCCATTAAATCAGTAACTTTTTGTTTTGGCTCTTGGTCAGCAAGTTTGATCGCATCTTTAATTGCTTCTTTTGCTTCTTCGATAATTGCATTTTCTTCTTCTTCAGTCCAAAGACCTTTTTTCTCTAAAAACTTACGGAAACGAACGATTGGATCTTTTGCTTCCCACTCGTTTTCAGTATCTTTTGTACGGTAACGAGTTGGGTCATCACCAGCCATTGTATGTGGTCCATAACGGAATGTTAATGTTTCAATTAATGTTGGACCTTCGCCATTTACTGCACGTTTACGAGCTTCTGATGTAGCTGCATAAACTGCTAATGGATCCATTCCATCAACTTGAATACCAGCAATACCTACTGCGATTGCTTTTTGAGCAATTGTTCTAGCTTTTGATTGCTTAGAAACTGGAGTTGAGATTGCGTATCTGTTATTTTGAACAACGAAAATCGCAGGAGCATTATAAGCACCAGCAAAGTTCATACCCTCATAGAAATCACCTTGAGAAGATCCACCGTCACCTGTATATGTAATGGCAACAGATTTTTGGCCTTTCAACTTCATACCAAGTGCAACACCTGCAGCTTGAATAATTTGAGCACCAATAATAATTTGTGGGAAGATTGTATTTACATCTTCAGGAATTTGGCTTCCTACTAAATGTCCACGTGACCATAAAAATGCTTTATATAATGGTAGACCGTGCCAGATCATTTGAGGTACATCACGGTAACCAGGTAAGATAAAGTCTTCTTTTTCAAGAGCAAATTGACTTGCTAATTGAGAAGCTTCTTGTCCTGCAGTAGGAGCATAGAAACCTAAACGACCTTGTCTGTTTAATGAAATTGAACGTTGATCAAGAACACGAGTCCATACCATACGTTTCATTAATTCTTTTAATTGCTCATCTGATAAATCAGGCATCGCTGATTCATTAACGATTTCGCCCTCTTCATTTAAAATTTGAAGAGTTCCAACTGAATCACCAAATTGAAGCATTTGATCCATTAATTCAGAAACAGTTTGTGTATTCTTCATTTCTGTTGTTTCCTTTCCAGCTACTTTCTTCGTAGTAGTTGCCACTAAAACCCACACCCTTCTTTAATTATGGAGGATTTATTTTCTTTATCCATCATGTGTATTTTCTTAAGAGTAATTACAAGTAACCATAACTTATAATTAAAATCTGTACTTATACTATTCGTGTATTACACTAGTACAACATTGAACACTAGTACAGTTTATAACACGTTCATAAACTCGTCAAATATTTTGTTGTATTATTTTATTCATGATTTTTCGGAAAATTTGCCATAAAATTTTAACCCTGTACTACCTTTGAAACAGCAACCTGTTATACAATAACAGAAACTCCGTTAAATTATGCTCAAATAGCTAATAACGGATTTTTTTTATCATAAATTCCAAACTGTACTACAACGATTTTTATTTAGTAATTCTAGTCCCAATCTGTTATTTACCATATTTTTCATATATGTCTTTTTGTAAATTATTTAATTTTTGAGTATAAAGATTTAATTGATCATTATATTTAATGACATCTTTATAAATATGATTTGTATCCTTTGTCTCACTCTTTACATTTTTTAAATCAACTTTTTTCTGGGATAATAAGTTATAAATTGAAAGATCCGTTTCCATTGCATCTTTATATTTTGAATTCAATTTATCGTATAACTCAGTTCTTTCTCTCCATGTTTTTATAAAGTTATTAACTTCATTTCGAAACTGTTCATTCTTCGTTTCAATATTTATTGTTTGAAGTTCTTTAATTTTTATGTCTATATCGTGAATTAATTTTGACTCCTCATTGACTCGTACTTTTCGTTTATTTAATAAATTAATTGCTTGTTTTGCTGAATCTTGTCTTTTGTTTACTTCGCTTATTTTATATAAATAAATTTTTTCATAATACTCCAATTCTTTTACTTCCAGTTTTTGAATACGTTCTCCAGCTTTTTGAAATTTCTGTTCCATTTTAGCAATTTCAGCTAGCTGATTTATGACTAAATTCTTTTGTTTTGCTTGAGAAGTACAACCCGAACAAAGGATAAAGAGTATGACTATTACAAGAAATAAGGAATTGAATTTTTTATACATTATTTCACCCAATTTTTTTTCATTATTATTTCCATGTTGCATCTTTTCACACTTTTTATACGTCCTAAAAAATAAAATGGTCACATACCCACACACTTTATGTAGTTTTTCATAATTTGTAGTATCCGCTATATGCGGAAACAGTTTAAAGGGAGGTTATTATATGTACGGTTACGGATACGGTGGAAAAGGTGGATACCCTGGTTATGGTTACGGCGGCGGTTACGGCGGCGGATGCGGTTGCGGTTACGGCGGTTTCGCATTAATCGTTGTTCTATTCATTTTATTAATTATCGTTGGTGCAGCTTTCGTTTTATAATTCACACTAGTAAGCCTCTATTATTAATGTATAACCACAAACTTTAAGGAGCGATATTTTATCGCTCCTTTTTCCATTCTATTGCCCCTGAGACTGACAATTTAAAAAAGATTTGTTAGACTAAATTAATAATACTAGTGAATAGTACATACTTATATTTATGAAATATTAGACAGGAGTGAAATTCATTTGATTACAATGAAAGATATAATTCGAGAAGGCGATCCTAGATTAAGGGCAGTCTCGAGTGAAGTAAGCTTACCTCCATCGGTAGAGGATATTAATTTAGCTAATTCATTATTAGAGTATGTTATAAATAGTCAGAATCCAGAAATATCTGCCGAATACGGTCTACGATCAGGTATCGGATTAGCTGCACCACAAATCGGAATTAATAAAAGAGCAATAGGTGTTCATGTAACTGATTCACAAGATAATTTATATAGTTATGCACTATTAAATCCTAAAATTGTTAGTCATTCTGTTGAACAAGTTTATTTATCAGGTGGTGAAGGTTGCTTATCTGTTGATCGTGATGTTCCTGGATATGTTCCTCGTTACGCAAGAATTACAGTCACTGGCTTCGATACAGAATTGGGAAATGTAAAAATCCGTTTAAAAGGTTTACCAGCAATTTGCTTCCAACATGAAATTGACCATCTAAATGGCGTAATGTTTTATGATCATATTAATAAAACAAATCCTTTTTCTCCTCCAGAAGGTGCTTCACCTTTAGAGAGAAAATAAAAAAGAGCGATTGGAAAACCAATCGCTCTTTTTAGACTGCTGATAAGCGCTTGCAGTCAGTCTAAAATTCATGTTTTTGTAATTTGGCTACATACTTAAAGAAGTCCGACCCATATTAAACCGTTTAAAATTCCATCTTCATCAACATTCGTTGTGATATGATTAGCTAATTTTTTTAGTGGATCCACTGCATTACCCATGGCAATTCCCGTACCAACTTTTTCAATCATTTCTAAATCATTTAATCCGTCACCAAATGCGATTACATTTTGCATATCAAACCCAAGATGGTTTACCATTTGAAGTATTCCATTCGCTTTAGATCCACCTATTGGTAAGACATCTGACGAATACTCATGCCAACGAATAAAATTAAAATCATTAAACCCATCGGTTAAAGATGGCTCTTGATGCTCTTCACAGAACAGTAAGACTTGGTAAATTTCACGATTATGATAAAAATCATGCTGAACTTCAGGGTGTTGCATTCTAATCGATGTCATTGCTTCTCTTATATGAGGATGTGAATCAATTGACGCCCTCATTGTCTCGTTATTTAAATAGATTAGCGGAATACCTAGTTCTTTTGCTTTTTGAGTAAATTGGTGAAGTTGTTCTGGATGTAGGGCATGTTTGTGAATAGCTTCACCTTCAAATTCAGCATATTGTCCATTTAAACTTACAAAACTATTTATATTTAACTCTTCACGAATTTCTTTAAACATGAATGGCGCACGACCAGTTGCAATCGCTACGTGGATCTCTTTATTTTGAAGTTCCGAAATTGCTTTCTTAGTACTTTCCGGAATTACTTTATCATGATTTAAAATCGTTCCATCAATATCAAAAAAAACGATTTGTTTAGTCATATTATTCTCTCCTCACTAAGACGCTGCATTTGCTTTTGAGTTTTTCATTTTTGACTTCTGTTTACTATTCGTAATAAATACTCCTAGAAGTACGATTAACAATCCTAAAATCATTTTGAAAGATAAAGGCTCGTTTAAAAAGAAAAATCCCCAAATAGAAGCAAATACAGGTACTATATAAGTAACCATTGTTGCAAATTCTGCACTTCCCTCTTTAACCATATAATAAAATAATAAATATGCCAACCCCGAACATACAACGCCTAGTCCAAACACACCACTAAAAACTTCAAAATTAACAAATGGTTTTAAAGTGCCCTTCCCCACAACGACCATATAAAAAAAGCCGAATACACCAGAAATACCTAAGGTTAAAAATGAAATAATCATTACATCAATTTGTTGTAAATACTTTTTAGTTAAATGTGAACCAAGCCCATAACAAAAAGTAACAAATAACATTAATATTGAATAAATTATATTATCCGAGAAAATTGTTGATGGATTAAGATTCATCATAATCATAAGTCCAATGATCCCAATCATAAGTCCAATCCATTGTTTCTTATGAATTTTTTGAGAAAAGAAAAAATAGCCAATAATGAGTGTTGCAATTGGCGTAAAAGCATTTAATACTGCCGCTTCATTACTTTGTAGATGGGTCTCACTAAAAGAAAGAAAAAGCCACGGTATAGCATGATTAAATAATGAGATGACAATAATTAAACTTATTTTCGGTAAATTTTTAAAATCAATCTTTACCTTTTTTATTAACATAATAATTAATAATGTCATAGCACCAAAGAAACAGCGATAAAAAACAATTGCTTCTGGCCCTATATCGTTTAAAAGGAGCTTAATAAATAAAAAAGATGTACTCCAAATAATACTTAATAAAAACAAAGCTCCATATAACTTCTTCACATTCTTCTCCCCTTAACTTTAAGATACCCTCTATTTTAACTGTTTTTTGGATTATATTGTATGAAAATGTTTTTTCGTTCAATACTACACATAAATATACTATGTCCGTGTTCTCTACATATAAGTTTAATTTTATGACTAGGAGGTAAAACTAGTGTTACGTAAACTAAGAAAAAAATTAAAAAAACGGCTAAAACAATTATTGAAAAAGAAGAAATATATCTCAATAATTTCAAAATTTTTTTTAAAATGACCGTATTTTAGGTAATCTTCAATAAAAAGAATGAAAATATATAGAAAATCACTTATAATATTGAGAAGATAGTGATTTGACAAGGAGAGATTTAAATGATTTTTAAAGTATACTATCAGGAATTACCTTTAGAGGTACCTGTAAGAGAAAAAACTAAAACAGTTTATGTAGAAGCAGATAGTGAAAGAGAAGTTCGTGCGAAATTATTACCTTTCAATTATAATATTGAACTTGTTCAAGCTTTAACCGGTGCTCATCTTGAATTCGAAAAACAAAGTGAAAGCTTTAAAATTTTGGAGCTAGCGTAATTTATGAAATTTCTTAAAAATGATCAAGCTGCCGTATTCGCACTAGGTGGCTTAGGGGAAATTGGTAAAAATACATACGCAGTACAATATCAAGATGAAATTATATTAATAGATGCCGGAATCAAGTTCCCTGAAGATGAGCTACTAGGGATAGACTATGTGATACCTGATTATTCCTACTTAGTTCGAAATGAGGAAAAAATTAAAGGTTTATTTATCACTCACGGACATGAAGACCACATTGGTGGTATTCCATATTTATTAAGAGAATTAAACATTCCAATTTATGGTGGTAAACTTGCCTTAGCTTTAATCAAAAATAAACTTGAAGAGCACGGTCTATTACGTAAAGCTAAATTAATAGAAATCAAAGAAGATGACATCATCAAATTCAGAAAAACTAGTGTTACATTTTACCGTACTACACATAGTATTCCTGATTGTTATGGTATCGTCGTTAAAACTCCTCAAGGACAAGTTGTCCATACAGGTGATTTTAAATTTGATTTCACACCTGTTGGAGATTCGGCTAATTTAACTAAAATGGCTGAAATAGGAAAAGAAGGTGTCTTATGCTTACTTTCAGATAGTACGAACAGTGAGGTTTCTCACTTTACGATGTCAGAAAGAAAAGTTGGTGACACGATCAGTGAAATTTTCCGTAAGGTTGATGGTCGTATCATTTTTGCTACTTTCGCTTCTAATATTCATCGTCTTCAACAAGTTGTCGAATCTGCTATGGCAACTGGACGTAAAATTGCTGTTTTTGGTAGAAGTATGGAAGCAAATATCGAGATCGGTCATGACTTAGGTTATATTAAATGTCCTAAGGATACATTTATTGATGCATCTCAAATTAATCGTATTCCGGCTAATCAATTAGTCATTTTATGTACAGGTAGTCAAGGTGAGCCAATGGCTGCATTATCACGTATAGCAAATGGTACACATCGTCAAATTCAAATTATTCCTGGAGATACTGTCGTATTTTCTTCTTCACCAATTCCAGGTAATACAATGAGCGTAAACCGTACAATCAACTTACTTTACCGTGCTGGTGCTGAAGTAATTCACGGTTCATTAAATGATATTCATACTAGTGGTCATGGTGGTCAAGAAGAGCAAAAATTAATGCTTAGACTGATGAAACCTAAGTATTTTATGCCTATTCACGGTGAATATAGAATGCAGCGCATGCATGCTAAGCTAGCTATGGACTGTGGGGTACCTGAAGAAAACTGCTTTATCATGGATAATGGTGAGGTTTTAGCTCTTCGTGCAGATGAGGCTATGGTTGCAGGTAAAGTACCTTCTGGTAATGTTTATATTGATGGAAGCGGTATCGGTGATATTGGTAATATCGTTTTAAGAGACCGTCGAATTTTATCTGAAGAAGGTCTTGTAATCGTTGTCGTAAGCATCGATATGAAGGAATTTAAAATCTCGGCAGGACCAGATATCATTTCACGCGGTTTCGTTTATATGAGAGAAAGTGGCGATTTAATAAATGAAGCACAAGCAATGATTTCTACTCATTTAAACAAAATCATGGAACGTAAAACTTCTCAATGGTCTGAGATCAAAAATGAAATTACTGATACATTATCACCTTTCTTATATGAAAAAACAAAACGTAAACCAATGATTCTCCCAATTATTATGGAAGTTTAATCATTAGTACATGATAAAAGGGCGATTTCAAAAGTCAAAATACTTTTGAAATCGCCCTTTTTTATTAATCTTGAAAGTCATTTTTTTCATTACTTTTTAAAAACACTTTCATAAAAAAAGGTTTATTAAGAACTAAAAATATAAAATACACAGTAAATAAGATAAAAAATACAACAAACAGAATAATTAGTACGATTGCTAAACTACTCTTAGCAAAACTTGTTTCGATTCTTAAATATGGATATAAGATAAATGGTAGATGACTTATACCATACCCAAAAAATGCGAAGAAATATTGTAATAATACTAATATAAACGCTAAACCATATCTTTTTCTTTTTATAACAAAATAAATTGCTATACAAAAGCAAATCAAAGAGATCAGAAAGAATTCCCATACATTATGCATTCGATCAAAATGAACTTTATTATGTAATTTCATTGATAAAAATACGATGATACTCGAAATAATAGTTGGCAATGACCAGACTAGTACGTACTTTCTTAATTTAGTTTCCGACTCCGAATCATTGATTAGTTTTGCAGAATAAATTAAAAACATTGCACTAATAAATAATACTGAACATACAGCCAATAGCATAACGGATAAAGAATAAGAATTCGTAATTAATTTAAATGGATAAAATCGTATATCTGTTCCATTCTCGATAATAAATCCACCTTCAGAAATTGTTAAAACAGTAGATAATGTAACAGGTATTAATAGACTTGTCGCGCCATACAAAATTAAAAAGAACTTACTCCTATTTTCTCCATATTGCTGAAAAGTATAAAACGATCCCCTAATTGCTAAAAAAATCATTGCTACACTACCCGGAACTAATAAAGGAACACCATAATAATATGCTACCCTTGGGAATATACCAACTACACCTATAAAGAAAAAAATGAAAAATAATGTAGCAAGTTCCCAAATAGATGAAAGATGTCGATTTATTAAGCCAATTAATTTTGGTTCTTCTTTAGTTGAAATCGCATAAAACGCATAAAATCCTGCACCAAAATCAATTGAAGCAATAATCATGTAGGCATATAAAAACAACCATAAGATAAAGATTGCGATTGTTTGAATCTCCAAACTTTTTTCCTCCTACAGAATAATTCCTTAAACTAAAGATTAGTTTACTTTAATTATACCTATAAAATACACTTTCTACTAGTTTCAAGACGAAGATTAGGAAAATACAAAAAAAGAGACTTTAAAAAAAGTCCCAAAAGTGATGATTGAATCTACAAACTATTCTACTTTTGCTGCTTCATCTAGTACTCGATTAACACGCTTTTCTAACATTGGCATTCCGCCTTCTCCAGCTTGGAAGTGGCGTAATACACCTGTTTTATCAAATACGTAATATGATGGTACATATTTGTTTTCAAAAGCATCTGTAATAGTATGTTGGTTATCAACTAGTATTGTTTGTGTAATGCCGTGTTCGTTTGCAACTTCTTTAATTTTATCAATATCTAAATCATCTTCAGATCTTGGCATATGAACACTTACTACATTTAATCGATCTTTATATTCATCTCTAAAAGCATTAATGTTTGGCATTGCTACTTTACATAAATGGCAACTAACAGACCAAAAATGAATTAATGTTGGTTTGTCACCGATTAAGTTTTCTTTTTGAATTTCTCCATTTAATACTGTTGTTGCACCATCTAATTCAGGCATTGGTGAGCGAAGTCTCATTTTATAGTCCTCCTACTTGTTTTCATTAGCTCTAAGTGAGCTTGTTCTACTTTTAGTTTTTGTCTAGTTATAGGCGTTTGGCCCTCGAGGTCCTTGCCTAATGCTTGTCGGGTCTTTAACAAACGCCTTCCACTTTTCATAATTGTGTTTAAAAAGGCCTAACTATAAGTTAGACCTTTGACATTAATTCTTAATTGTTTAGAATTATAGAGTTGCTTGACCTGGTTTCCAGTTAGCTGGGCAAAGTCCACCAGTTTGTAAAGCTTGAAGTACACGTAAAACTTCATCAACTTCACGACCGATGTTGTTGTGGTGTACTACTTGGTACATTAATTCACCCTCTGGGCTGATGATGAATAATCCACGTAATGCAATACCTTCTTCTTCAATTAATACGCCATAGTCACGAGAAATAGCGTGGTTTGTATCTGCACCTAATGCATATTTTAATTGACCTAAGCCATTATCTTTACGATCAGTGTTGATCCATGCTAAATGAGTGTGAATTGTATCCGTAGAAACACCTACAACTTCTGCATCAAGATCTTCAAACTCGTCGTAACGATCAGAGATTGCTATGATTTCAGTTGGACATACAAATGTGAAGTCCATTGGATAGAAGTATAATACTGTCCATTTATCGTTTTTCATGTTTTCTTCTAAGCTTACTTTACCAAATTCTTTATTTGCTAAAACTGCTTCCATTTCAAAGCGTGGTGCTTGTTTTCCTACTAAACGTTCTGCCATCGTTATTACCTCCAATATTTTTATGTAACTATTTATCATACAAGTGATATTATAGTAAACTGCTTATTTAAAGTCAATATTAATTTATAATTATTATTAACTGAAAATCATTTTCATTGTTATTGTTTCAAAAAGTCCGAAATAAATCGAATCATTAAAGGAATCACATTTTCATCTGGATTTAATTTTTGGTTATGGAGTCCGAATTCTGAATTTACGCCGATCCAAAACATTAGGCCTGGAATTTCTTTGGTCATATAACCAAAATCTTCACCTGTCATCGCAACATTGCAACGGACGGCCTCAATACCGTCATATTGTTTCGCAAAATTAAAGAATTCATTCGTCAACGATTCATCGTTGATTACTCCATAGTAATTACTTCCAAAATCTACTTCTATTTTACACTGAAAACTCTCTTGAAATCCATTCACAAGACTTTCAATTCTATTTTTTAATTTTAGCATTGCTTCTTCACTTAATGCTCGCATCGTACCTTCAATTCGAACATGATCTGCAATAACATTTTGAACTGTACCACCAGTTATTTTTCCAATCGTAATGACAGCACTGTCTAATGGATTAACATTTCTTGATACAACCGATTGTACTTGAGTGATAAAATGACTTGATGCAACGATCATATCGTTCGTTAAATGAGGGAAAGCTGCATGGCCGCTTAAGCCATGAAAATCAATAAAAAGCTCTGATGTATGAGCAAATAACATACCAGGTTTCGTCGCAATTGTACCAACAGGATATTCTGGAGCGATATGTAAACCATAGATTACATCCGGTTTAAATGGTTTAAATTCTTCACTTTTAAGTAAAGGTTCCGCTCCACCAGGACCTTCCTCTGCAGGTTGAAAAATAAAAACGACATCGTCATTTATTGGCTCATTAACAAGGTTAGTAAGAACACCAAGAGCAATACTCATATGTACATCATGACCACAGGCATGCATATTACCTACATGAATCGATGAAAATTCTAAACCTGTGTTTTCTTTCATTGGTAATCCATCAATGTCTGTACGGTAACCAATTGTTCTAGTAGGTTTTAGCCCTTTTACTCGAACGAAAATACCTGTTCTCCAAGTATCAATTACCATTCTTTCTTGATCTAAACTAGATAAATAATCTAGTAAATACGCTTGTGTTTTGAATTCTTGAAATCCAAGTTCGGGGATCAAATGTAAATCCCTTCTAATTTTAATAAATGAATCCATTTTAATTCCTCCAAAAAAAGCGTAGAAATATATTATTCTACGCTTCAGACTGCCCACCAAACACTCGCTTTCTTCGTTGCTTCGCCTGCTGAGCGATGCTCATTACCGTCTAAGGTAACATCACTCCTTATAGACTTCATGCCTCGTAAGTCAAATGCTGTAATCAGTTCTGAACTTATATTTTAATATAATGTCTATAAAGTAAGCGTAGAAAAATAAATTCTACGCTTACTTCTTGTTATTATTGATTTAGTTGTCTTAAAGCCTGAATGATTTCAGTTTTTGAAATTGTTTTATCATCGATATCTTTGATTTTTCTAGCAGGAACACCTGCAACTACAGTGTAAGGAGCAACGTCTTCAGTAACAATTGCACCTGCAGCTACTACTGCGCCTTCCCCTACTTTAATACCTTCTAAAACTACTGCATTAGCACCAATTAATACATTGTCTTCAAGAATAACTGGATTTGCTGATGGTGGCTCAATTACGCCAGCTAAAACAGCTCCAGCACCAACGTGACAGTTTTTACCTGTTGTAGCACGTCCACCAAGTACTGCGTTCATATCGATCATTGTTCCTTCTCCAATTACAGCACCGATGTTAATTACAGCACCCATCATAATAACTGCATTGTCTCCAATTGTAACTTGATCACGAATAAACGCACCTGGCTCGATGCGAGCTTTAATACCTTTAGCATCTAAAAGTGGAATCGCTGAATTACGACGATCTGATTCTACTACATAATCTTCTATGTATTCTTTTTGCGCTTCAAGGATTACTTTAACATCATCCCACTCACCAAATAAAACTCCAGAATTTTGAGAAATAAATGATTGAACTGATTCAGAAATAGTAAGCTTGTCTAATTGACCTTTTACGTAAACCTTTACAGGTGTTTTTTTCGTGCTATTTGCAATAAATGCAATAATTTCATTTGCGTCCATTAATTTCATAATGAATTGCCCCCTTTATTATTATCAATAAGAATACTCTATCAAATCTAGTAAGTAACTAGCAACATTTTGTCGATTAATCTTAATTTTTTTTTCGAATTGATTCTATAAATCCTTCTACTTGTTTTAATTTCAATGCATCTCGATTATAAAGTAAGTATGTATCGCGATATAAGCCTGATTGTTCTTTAGTAAATAAAGGTGTTTTTATAATATTTTCATCAATAACATCATGTAATACCGAGGAAGGTAAGATCGCAAAGCCTAGTCCATTCAATACAAATTGCTTACATGTTTCAATTTGATCGACTACAATTTCATGTTTTGGTAATGAATTAAAATGCTCATACCACCATGACTGGATCAACTGATAATAATTTGAATTACTTTTAAACTGAATAAATGGTCTTTGTATCGTTTTATATTCCTCAAGACTATGTTTTTTTGTATCAACTAATAATAATTCATCAGAAAACAGTAATTCCTTTTCTCCAAACCAATTTTGGTTTCCTCGAACAATTGCTAGATGAACTTCATTTTCATATAAGCGATTTGTGATTTCACTACTCCAACCGGTAAAAAGTGAAACTTGTACTTCTGGATAGCTTGACACATATTTTTTTAAAACTGGCGGTAACCAGTATTGCGCAACAACAGATGAAACGGCAATCTTTAAAGTCCCTGAAATATTGGATTTTAAAATCTGTAACTGCTCTAACATTGTTTGATACGTTTCTTCCATCTTTTTCGCGTAGTTTAATATGATTTCACCAGAGGCCGTAATAATCAAACCTTTTTGAGAGCGAATAAACAATTCACTACCAATCTGCTTCTCTAAATTTTGTAGTCTTTGACTTAAAGCTGGTTGAGAAACAAACAATCTCTCAGCTGCCTTCCTCATATTCCTCTCTTCAGACAAAGTAATTATTAAACGTACATCATCAATTTGCACATAAGCCCCCCTTGCCTTAAACCTATTTCGATCAGACTCTTTAACACTAAAAAAGCAAGTCAATTTGATGATGACTTACTTTTTTATCGTTAATGCTTATTATATCTTCTAACATTTTTATTCAATTGTTTTAAAATCGCTCTACGAGTTAATATACCTTCAAACGTATTATTAGCATCAACCACACATACAAAAGGATGATCAATTACAGATTCAAGCCCTTTAGCGAGTGTATCAGTCGTTTTTAATAATGGTATTTCAGTTCCCATTACCTCTTCAACTTTCATATTGCTTAAACGTTCAAATTCAATTCTTTCTAATCCAAGTATTCCATCTAATATCATAGATGTACTAATCAAACCTAGCAACTGAAACTTTGGATTTAACACTGGAATTGAAGAATATCCAGATTTTGTAAGTACTAATAAGGCATGCTCCAAACTATTACCAATTTGTACATGAGCTACTTTTTCACTTGAAATAATGACTTCTTCTACTTTATGTTCAAAAAATTGTGAACCATCGATACTAATCAAAAACATCGTCCCCCAATAGAAAAGCAAAAGTATTTAAAAAAGGTAGAAATTATCAATTCATAAATAAACATCAAATAAATACACATAAAACTTTGCTCATCATCTGTATAGAAAAAATTCTATACATTATTTTATTCGATTAAGGACTATGTCCCCATCCCTATATTATCAGATTTGTAACCCCTTTCCAATTTAACTTTTCTTAAAAATTTACTCATTTAACTATAACTATTCAAAAAAACAAAAAAACGTTTAGATATATAATTTATTATCTAAACGTTCATCTATATTTGTCTTCATAGCCCTAAATCCCTTAATTTTTGATATAAATGTATTAATCTCTCGTATTGATCCTCGCCTGCAGCCATTAAACCATTTTCTATATCAGTTATCTGTGATGAAATAAGTTCAATTGCATAATTTTGTTTCATCACTGTGTCGACCAATAAAGACAATTCATCTTCTGTGAAATTTTGTTCACTTAACATCCATCATCCCTCCTAATCCTCATTTTAATCAATGTTTATTTAGTTTAAACTTCTTATTTTGTAAATTTATTTGCATAACTAAATGCTGTATAAGAATCAGGTTTTATCTTAGGAATGATGCCCATTGCACTTACTTTAGATGTCATTTCTTGTATAAACTCTTTCGTTAGCCCCATCGTACCAATATCTAGATGAATTTCAAAACTAAAATTATTCGAATTAGCATTTTCATGAAGAGGACTAAAAATCTTTTCTAAATGAAAGGGTGATAATAAAAAAGCTATTTCCTGACTATACATAGTTTCTAGAAATATTTTCTCTTTTAAATTTCGGATTTTCTTGTGATGCCAACAAGTATGTAAACATCCCCAAGCGCCATTACCTACCCGATGCAAGTGAAGTGCTGTAATAAACTTAGTTCCATTACTATGAACTTGAGAATCTGTTCCAATGGAAAGTCGATATTGTTTATTAGGATCACTTTTTACAAAATGATATAGCCGATCAACTACATGATCAAAACTCATATTTCTTTCACTTACATTGTAAAATCGATACTGATCTTTATTCACGTATATGACCTCCCTATTCATAACAATACATAATAATGTATTCATTAAGAATTGGGATTAGCACACCCATACTATTTTGTAATAAAATATTAAAAAAAAAAGAAAAAACAAGCTAAGCTTGTTTTTTCTTTTCTTATGAAATAATTTCGTATATTTCAATTGCTACCATATCGATATTATCGAATGGGAACGTTTGTGGTTTTTCACCTTGTTGAAATACTTCTAATTCAAAAGTTTCATTTTTCTCAGAATACTTAACGCTACACTTTCTTTCACCGTTAACTTCAAAATATCTTTGAGCAACCTCACCGTTCGTAGCTTGTTGTTTTAAACTTTCTAAGCGTTCTAAAATTCCTAATAATAAAGACATATTAGAACTCCTTTCTACCATGTGTCATTCCCTAAATATAGGTTTTACTTTCTTACAATTTCTATCCAAAAAACTTCTGATAGATTTCAGCTATGTAAGTGTCCATTAATAAGAATACTTGTATTTCAAGATAAATTCAAGAAAAATAGTCGTTTCAACTAAAAAACAAATTTCTTTATATACTATATTTTTCTATGTCATAATGGTTTTATACAAATGCTTTAAGAAAAAATAAAAAAAGGATGTCGTTTTATGAAGATCGAATTATTCACACAAGATGGTTGCCCTCCTTGTGAATTTTTGAAAAATTATTTAAAAGAAATGAATGCTTCTTATATTGAATATAACGTATCACAAGATGAAAGTGCTAAAAAAAGAATGATGTTTGAGTTAGATTCATACTCAACACCTACTTTAATAATTGATGATGAAGTTATTAGAGGCGTTCAGATGGAGCAAATTGAAGCAGCATTACAAAAACGTTAATCCATTATCTATCAAATTAAAAACACCTAAATAAACATTCATTTAGGTGTTTTTTATCATTCTATACTAAATTTGTTTTTAAGATTGTTTCAACGACTTGTCCAAAAAATAGTTCCTCATTACCCAACTCCTATAAAATGAAAAACAAAAAACATGACGGACGATGCAAAAAGAACTTTCGAAATAAGTCCTCTCAAATAATATCCTCCTCAGGCTGAACTTTTACTAATCTTATCATTATTATATTGACATATACTATACGAATCGTTCTTATCTTTTTTACATTAGTTGACAGAGAAAAACACTACTTTTAATATAAATAGGCTATTATATATGAATTCGTCGATTTTTGATTAAGATCAACTAAAACCAAATTGCTCCAAATCAAAATTTTTTACTAGGTAATTTCTCCCTTTATCTAGTTCAAATTTAATGTTAAAGTTAGATAATTTGTGTCTACTTTTCAATTTTTTTTAAATTTTTTAAACGGTTAGGGAGTGTTATTATGGAGTACCGTGGTTCAACGGTTTACAATCAAGATGATTTTTTTTCAGAATATATTCGACGAAAAAATAGAGAAGATAGTCCTAATAATGCAATCGAAGGACCAATCATCAATGAACTAATTGGGAAAGTTGATCGAAAAAACATATTAGATTTAGGTTGTGGTGACGCTTCCTTCGGTAATGAACTTCTACTACTTGGAGCTAAAACCTATACAGGTATCGAGGGATCAGAGCACATGATTAAAGCAGCATTGACTAATTTAAAGGATACAGTGGGAACCATCCATCATACTTCAATCGAGGATTATCATTTTCCTACGAATTCATTTGAACTTGTCACTTCTAGATTTGCACTACACTATATTTCAAACATTGAGCTAGTATTTCAAAAAATATTTAACAGTTTAAAAGAAAACGGCCATTTTATATTTAGTGTACAGCATCCATTAACTACTGCCTCCTTTTTAAGCAAACACTCAGGAGATCGACGCGAAAATTGGATTGTAGATGATTACTTTCGAACTGGTGAAAGAAAAGAACCATGGATGAATAAAGTAGTAGTCAAATACCATCGAACAATTGAACAATATTTTAATCTTTTAAGAAAAACTGGTTTCCGGATCGACCAATTACATGAAGGTACTCCAAAACAAATACATTTTAAAAGCGAAGAAGAGTTTTTAAGAAGACAAAGAATACCCATCGTACTTGTCTTTTCTTGTTTTAAATAAAAATTATAAATTGTTGGAGATGCGGGAAGGCTCAAGTCGTCTTCCACTCCAATAAAAAAAGCATCGTGAAATCAACATGACAGTACTTATTTAATTGACAAATTTTTTTGCTATCAAAAAAAATGACTGCCTTTCTTCAAAGACAGTCATTTTCTAATTAAATCTTATAAGAGAGTCGTTAAAAAAGTAACTCATTATGTTTAAATAAAAAATCATAACTTAAGTCAATATATAAATAGCTTCCATTATTCATTGGATAAGAAAACGTTCGAATCTTTTCACCGGTTTCAATATCTCTATACATATCTGATAATTGTCCCTGATCGTTTGATTGCATTTTCAAAACGGTTTCTAAAAAATACGGCCTCCAGCTCCAGTTTCTACCTTTATACTTTTCTTGAAGCTCCCACTGTTCACCATTAATTTTAAATAAGTTAGCTGATTGCTGAAAACCATCCTCATCACAAATATACATCCTAAAACAAAAGGAATTTAATTCACTTGATATATTCATTAAAAATGAATTTATATCCGCTCCTAATTTAAATTTATTAATTGTCGATTCGACTTTTTGTTGAATTAAATTAGTCATATCTCTAAGCGCAATTAATTTGTTCTTTTCGCCTCGAATATATTTTAAGATATCATTCTTTAGTGGCTCACATTCATGATTTAACTGACTAATTGATGGTTGTGGTATAAACAAGTATGCGCCTTGATAGAATCTTCCACCATTCTTCCATGCATTTCTTAATTGAATTGAATCGATTATTCCATCGTAATACATCGATGCCCCTACTTTTCTTGCCACATAAATTACGGAATTTAATAAATCTTGAAATGATGATGTATGAAGTTGTTGAACCATTTTAAAATCGATTTTAATGATATCAGGAGACAAAAACCGAAGTTTTTCTAAGTTAATTAACTTCTCATTTACGCTATTAATCGCAAATTTAATACCATAAGTTTGATAATATGTAATTAAATTTTTTAGTTCTTTCTCAAAACCATAAAACAGTTGATGTTGAAGAATAATGACAATTTTATTTAGTTGTATGCCCTTTTCTTCATATGATTGTAAAATCGATAATAGATTTTCTGGGTCATCTGAAAGAAGCGCTGAAGGGTGGCGATTAATAAAAATACCACCATCGAATTTAAAATGTACAACTTCATCGAGAGCTTGAATTAATATATGATTGTCAACCTCTAATAAGTAGTCATCTGGCACCAAATCATTTGCAAAGAAGAATTCAAGGCTGTGTAAATTTTCAAGTTTTAGTCTACCAACAACCTCTACTCCTACACAATTTTGTGTATCGGCTCCATATATTGGTTGAAAATATGGTACGACTTTATCTAAGTTACTTATTACGTCTAAAGGATCCATTTTGAACCTCCTTCTAGAATGGGTATTGATGTAAGGACTGTCCTCCATCCATTGTAAAACAAGAACCATTAATATAACCAGCCTCATTTGAAAATAAATATGCACAAAGTCCCGCTATTTCTTCTGGAGTACCTAATCTGCCTAGTGGTACACTTTGTATTGTTCTGTTTTCTAATTCCTCAGAAAGCCATAGTTTAGCCGCACCACCTGTCCGCTCAATAGGACCAGGCGCAATCGCATTGACTCTAATTCCATATTTCCTACCCCACTCAACTGCTAAAGTTCTTGTCATAGCAAGAACACCAGCTTTAGCTGATGCAGAATGAATGACTCCAGGCCCCGCATCCCAGGCATATGTAGCTATTATATTTGTAATCGCACCTTTTATTTTATGTTGTATCATATACCGTCCTACTTCAGAACTACAATAAAAGGTTCCATTTAAAACGATATTTATAACCGTATTCCAACCGTTTACAGACAAATCCTCTGCAGCACAAATAAAATTACCAGCCGCATTATTTACTAAGAAATCTATCGTTCCAAATGTTTGATCAACTTCATTTACCATATTTTTAATTAATTCGGGATCCCGTACATCCATAGCTATTGGTAATACTTGACCATCAAATTGTTCAATTTCTTCTTTTGCACTATTTAATTTTTCTATATCTCTTCCCGCAATGACCACTCTTGCACCATCCTTTGCAAAACGCATAGCCATTGCTTTCCCCATACCACTAGAGCCACCAGTAACGATCACAACCTTATCCTTCACTCGTATCACTCCCTTTGTATTCAATAGTTTAACAACATTTTGTTATTTTTAGAATATTTTTAACAATTAAACTATTTAATATAGTATGCAGTATTTATTTCTTTAAAAAGGTCGGGGGACAATTGAAAATAAAACTTACATCATTTTTTTTACTATTAATTTGTACAATCTATTATTCAGTCTATGTTGAGCCAACATCAATTCGAACTAAGCATTTAACATTTTCAGACGATCGGTTAAATTCGAATACTACTATTAAATTAATACAAATCTCTGATACTCACTTTAATAATAAAAAAGATATAGATCGATTTAATATGGTCGTAAAAAATATAAACCAAATGAAGCCTGATTTTATTCTATTTACTGGGGATTTGGTTAGTGATATACGAAAATTTTCTTACAAGAATGAAGTTATTCGGCTTTTAAAAGAACTTAATCCAAAAATAGGAAAGCTTGCAATATACGGTAACCATGATCATGGAGGTTATTTTACTGAACAATACGAAGAGCTGTTAACCGAAAGCAATTTTATTTTATTAAAAAACGAAGAAAAAACTTATTACGTTCAAAAACAAAAAGTTTCATTTATCGGTCTCGATGATTATATGCTAGGAAACAAACAATATAATGACATTTTAGAACGAATTCAAAAAAATAGTTATACAGTTGTTCTAGCTCATGAACCCGACATTGCTGATTTGACGAAAAACTATCCGATTAATCTTCAGCTTTCTGGCCATAGTCATGGCGGACAAATCTATTTACCTTTATATAAGTCCTTTATAATGCCTCCATATGCAAAGAAATACAACCGGGGTGTTTACACCCTATCAAGTAAATATAATAGTCATTTAGTCGTTTCAAATGGAATTGGGACAACTAAACTACCAATTCGCCTATTTACTCCACCTGAAATCGTATCAATTGAAATTATAGGCAAAATAAAAAAATAATAAAAATCAAGAATGATTATTCCTCACAGTTCTCATCCGTACTAGGTTGGTTACCTATTTTTATGGGTACTTGCTCAATTATTTTAGTACTCCATACACTAATATTGAAGACAAGAGAGGAGGTTAAATACATGAATTATCAATATCACCCTAATTTTAATCATTATTATAGAGAAGATCATGCTCCATCCTACTACTATGATCATAACGAACAACGCTTTATTCCTTTTTTCCCAATTTTGCCAATAATAGGAGGATTAGCGGGATTAGCAGGCGGATTCGCGTTAGGTGCATTAGCGTTTAGACCACCTTTTTATCCTCCATACGGACCATATCCTCCGTACGGTGGTGGCTTTGGCGGTGGTGGCTTTGGCAGTGGTTTTGGTGGTGGCTTTGGTGGTGGTTATGGTGGTTATGGTGGTGGCTTCGGTGGCGGGTACCCTGGATACCAACAACCTTACCCACCTGTAAATCCTGGTGCTTATTTACCTAGTAATGCAGGATTAAATTCGCCAGGTAATATAGGACCCTATCCATACTAAATAGATAAAAAAGCTAGTCGCATTAATGAATATTATTTCGATTAGCTTTTTATTATATAACCACTTCTCTAGAATTGATTTGAAAAAATTTAAACAAAAGATATAATATACTCATATCTATTATTTTTTGGAGGTAACCAAGAAGCATGAAATCGAAAGAACCTAGCCTGAATAAACTAAATTTTACAAATGAAGAAATTTTTCAGGCAATATTTGTTGTAAATAAACATGCTAAAACAGCACTTGAACCAAGTGAACTATATTCACTAAAAAGACAAGCTATATTAAAGCTTATTGATAAAGGAATTGCTAAGAAAGTTGGATTACATTTTTCAAATAATCCCAAGTCAAGTAAACAACAATCTGACGTGTTGATTGCTTGTGGAGATTTTTTCTTTCATATACCACCGTTAAAAGAAGACTTTAAACTTCTGCCGCATTTAGGAATATTAGAAAATACTCATCGTAACCCAAAAGTTTCCATGTCATTAAGCTATGCCAAAAAAATACTTCATCATTTCTTAGGTATTCAAAACGTTAAATCTGAAAACAATTTCAAAAACGGATCGAACTTCCAAAGAAATACCCCAGGGCAATTTTTAAGAGCTTCTTCATTTCTAAATAACTCTACATTTACTTTTCCGAGTGAACCAATTCGTAAAAATAAAGGTAAGCAAGAGAAATAAGTTGAAACAATTCTTACTAAAATAACATTAATATAGATTAAATGGGAAGATTATAAGACCTTTTAAATTAAAGGTTTTTTAATTCTTCCCTTTTTTATTTGAATGTACGGAAATTCATTATTTCCCTCTCATATTATAGTAGTTTTGTCTCACCTATTACGTGAGACAAGCATACTATATCAATAGGGGGTGATTGATATGTTCGGTAATAATAACTTACAAGATATTATTCGTTATGTTGCTGGGTTCTTATTTGCACTTCAATTGTTACTAAATTCTTTTGGGTTTAAATTCCTAAATAATGAACAAATTGATGCTGTAATTAATATAATTTCATTCCTTTTTATTTTATATTTCGGTGCTAAGCATAATTATTTAGGTAAAAAAGGACAAGCTCAAAAGGCTGTACTTCAAGAAGCAGGATTAGAAAAAACAAATAAGCAGACAAATTCGGATCAATAGATTACTTTATGTCTACTTTTTAATAGATTAGATTACAAATTTAAAGATTTGGTTTGAGAGTGATTAAACATTGTGTCACTCTCAATTTTTTAGTCGAATTTATGCTACTTTTTAAGTAATATTTTCTATTTTTCACTATTTTTCCTCATATATTGATTTTAATTTTAGTAAACATATGGACTTTGTTATACATTGTAGAATTATTTTAAGTAGATTAGGTAGGAAAATTTTAACTTTGTATTGAATGTTCTAAAAACACATATTTTTCAGGAGGATATCAAATGTCAGTAATTTTTACAAGTAAAGACATTTCAAAGAAATTAAAAATAGGTAAATCTCGTGTAAGAGAAATTAGTAAGGAGCTAGAAAAGAAAGAATATCATTTTACAAAGAACCAAGATACTAGGATCTATAATCAAAACGATTTCGAATTATTCCAAATGATCATTAAAGAGTACCATACGAATGAAAATCTTTTACAATCAGTTGAATATGCATTAAATAACCAATCAGTACAAAATCAATCTGAAGTTCATGTAATTGAAACAACTTCAATTGAGAATGAAATTACAGAAAAAAATACTGAAATGGTTACAAATAACACCCCCAATATTCCTCTAGAAAATAACATACATAAAAATTTTGACATGAAGAATGAAATGGAATTAATTGAAGTAAAGAATGTGATTGTTGAAGAAGCAGATTCCCAAATAGAAACAATTGATTCGGAATTAATCCATCATTCACTTTTACAAGAAGAAGCACCTTTAGAAGCGTCTTTCTCCCAATTAGAATCAATCGAAGTAGTAGAAATCAATCAAACAACTTCACAAGATACAAAGCATTTAGAAGATTCACTTTCTCAACTAGAAACAATTGATGAATGCGTAATGGAGCAATCTTTTTCACAAGATACTGAGAAGTTTGAAGACTCCGTATCACAATTAGAAATAATTGAAGAAGTCGTACTAGAGCAATCTTTACTAAAAAAAGAGACTGTTATAGGATCTGGTGCATTATCAAATCAAACAGATCAAGTTTCTGAGGATGAGGAAGTCCATGAATATCGTTTTGAAGAAATGACTGTTGAACAAGTACTAGAGGAAAATAATAAACTACCTGATGAAGTCGTTCTTTCAACATTAAATGGATCAAACGTAGTAACGGAACCTATCGTTTCGAAAGAGAATGTTACTACTTTTGTACCGACAAATTCTAATCAAATTATGTTTGAAGAGTTTATGTCCCAAATTACGAATCTAGCATATCAAAATGAACAAATCCTAACCCAAAATCAAACATTAATCAAACAGAACTTGGAGAAGGATCAAAAGTTAGAAAAAATTTTATATTCAGTTGAAGAAAAAAGTGAAGAACTTCAAGGATTAGCAACAGTAATTGAAGAAAAAGATGAAAAATTAGAGCAAATGTTTGAAGAAATTAAATCAAAAGAATCTGGTCGAGATGCTCAATTAATGAGGATGATTAGAGAATTACAGGAAACAAAGAAGATGGTAGCTGCCTCAAAAGAAAGAGACTGGAAAAATGCAATTAAATCACTCTTTTTTAAACCTAAGTCAGTAAAATAATTTGTTTATTGTTTAGTACTTTTACTCTATTATGAAATTTAAAGATTTTTAGTTTGAAAAGAGAAGGGTTTTTTTCCCTTCTCTTTATTCTTTCATTGTACACTCTTCACTCTGTTCTTGAAGATAAGCTGGTAAGACAATATGAACTTCAGTCCCTTTGCCTTCTTCACTTAAATATTCAATCGTTCCCTTATGAGCTTCGATAATACTAAAAGTAACCATTAGACCTAGACCTGTTCCTTTTTCTTTTAAAGAATAAAAAGGTTGTCCTAAACGATCCAATTGTGCTTTCGACATACCTACTCCATTATCTTTCACAACAATTCGTATGTACTCTCGATCTCTTACTTTCTCAATATTTGCTTCAATTTTAATATAGCCTTTCGTGTCCTTTATAGCTTCTACGCCATTTTTTAGAACATTAATGATTGCTTGTTTAAGCTTAGCTCGATCTCCGACAGTGTACATATCCTCATTTACATTTACTTGTAAGAAAGCACCTTGCAATGAGGCGTAACTTGACATTAATGTTGTTACTTCATTCAGTTGTTCTGTCATATTGATTATTTTCTTTTCTTCAATTTGAGGTCTAGCTAAGTTTAAATAATCTGAAATGATATTTTCTGCCCGGTCTAGTTCAGCTAATACAAGTTTCATATATTCTCGATTCGTTCCACTTTCTTGATTCTCAATTAACTGAATGAAACCCCTTACAACTGTTAATGGATTTCTAACTTCATGAGCTACACTCGCCGCAAGTTCACTCACCATATTTAATTTCTCTGATTTCTGCATTTGCACACGAATTTCAGCATTTTCAAATAAAAACTCTCTTAAATAAACATGAAACAGCATTGTAATTGTTAAAACAGTAAAAAATATGCACGCCGAAAAAATTGTTTGATCTGATTGGTACTCTTTTATACCGTTTACCGTTGCTTCATAATAAAGCAAACAGACCATACTGAACGAAAATAAAATTGGCATTAATATACTTAAAGCAAATTTCTTCCGTTTAGAAAAACTAACCCAATGTGGTGAAACTATAAATGGTAAGATACACGAAATCACTTCAAATGGAAAAGATTTCAAAGATGCTAAACCATATAGCAAATACACAAAAACTGCTTTCGTTATAATAATAATCGTTCCAATCAATCTTCCACCATATAAAATAGATGAATAGATTAATAAAATACTAAAAGTAATAGCCATGCTTTCACTAATGTGAATTGGGTAAAGCAAGCAAATAAAAATATTAAAAAAAGTTAGCAATCCAACTAATATTCTATTTTGTTTCGGGCTTGTATTGTGGTATCTACTAAGCCAGAACATTTCGTATAAAAAGACCGGAATGATTATGATTGCAAATTGAATTAATAAATCTTTTAATTGCAGCATTAAAGTGTCCTCCACCCCTTCTTTCAACAAATTATAACATAGTTATTTAAACTTCTAATTATTAATACAAAAAATTCAAAAAAAACATTTCTACATAGTAAGACACATTATTACAAAGTATTCTAAAATATAAGAAAAGTCGTCAAGCCTAAGTGCTTAACGACTTAAAACCAACCTTTTCTTTTAAAAAATATGTACATTAGGATCGTAACAAATCCCATTAAAATTAAAATAAATAAGTATCCATATTTCCATGTTAATTCTGGCATATAATGGAAATTCATTCCGTATAAACCTACGATAAAAGTTAGTGGTAAAAAGAAAGATGATATGATTGTTAATGTTTTCATAATATTATTCATTTTTTCTGAGCTTAATGAAAAATAGCTTTCTCGAATATCGGATGCTAAATCTCGATTGGTCTCTATCATATCCGAAAGCTTCATTAAATGATCGTGTATATCTTCAAAATAAATTCGATGTTCAGATATATCTTTAAATCGATTCGAATTAAGGATTCGATATAATAAATCACGAGTTGGTAAAATCGTCCTTCTTAATTTCGATAAATCCGATTTAATATCATATAATCTTTCTACAGCATTATTTACTTGTTTCTTTAAAGGATCAATTTCTAGGTCTGAGAGTTCATCCTCCAAACGATAAATTAATGGAAAATAACTATCAACAAGCTCATCAATAATTCGATGAGTTAAATGAAGTGGACTCTTCGAAGCTCGACGATCTGACACTATATTATCTAAAACTAGTTGTACAGTTGGACTTTTATGGATATGAAATGTGATAACATAATGATCACTTACAAAAATATCTAGTTCCGTCTCCTCTAAGTCTATCTTATTTAATTCATGCAATATTAAAAAATGATATCCTTCATAGTAGTCAAGTTTAGGTCGTTGTACATATTCCAAACAATCTTCAATCGCTAAAGGATGAAAATTGAATTCGGTTGATAAAAGTTGAATCTCATCTTCGGTCGGTTCATCAATATCTACCCAATACCATAAGTAATCATTTGATTTTGCATCTGCAATTGTTATATTACGGTCGATTTCTTTATTTTTAGTTATTCCGATTACTTGTAACAAGTTATTATTCACCTTCTTTAGGCAATCAAATTATTTCACTACTAAATACTTTTTTTATTATATGGTAAAATGAAGAAAATTTCATTGAATAGTTCGATTAAAAAGTTTAATTTTAATATAAAAATAATAAGTAGAGGGATTTAAAATGAACAGATATATAAACGAAAGTGTAAAAGAAATTCAAATCTCCGGTATTAGAAAATTTGCCCAAAAAATTGAAAAATATGATAATGTCATTGCATTAACATTGGGTCAACCAGATTTTCCAACTCCAGCACCTATTAAAGAAGCTGCTATTCATGCAATTAATCAAAATCAAACAGTCTATACTCCTAATGCAGGACTGCCTGCACTTAGAAATGCTGCTTCTAATTTTTTAAAGAAAAAATATTCTTTATCATATGATCCAACGAATGAAGTAATCACAACAGTAGGAGCTAGTCAAGCACTCGATGTTACATTCAGAACAATCCTTAACGATGAATGTGAGGTTATTCTTCCTGCGCCAATCTACCCTGGCTATGCACCAATTATTCAAACATGTGGAGCTAAACCAGTCTTTGTAGACACATCTAATAGTGGTTTTAAAATTACACCTGAATTATTGGAAGAACACATTACTGAAAAAACACGTTGTATTGTTTTACCATATCCAAATAACCCAACAGGCGTCACATTAACGCAAGAGGAACTTGAGAATTTAGCTAACTACTTATCTCAGAAAGACGTATTCATTTTATCAGATGAAATATATAGTGAGCTAACATATGATACGACTCATACCTCAATTGCTAGTTACCCTGGAATGAGAGAAAAGACAATTGTCATAAACGGTCTTAGCAAATCACATTCTATGACTGGTTGGAGAATTGGTTTTATCTATGCACCTGCTTATTTAGCTCAGGAAATCTTAAAAGTGCATCAGTATAACGTATCATGCGCTACATCAATCTCTCAATATGCAGCAATTACAGCATTAACTGATTGCATTGATTCTCCGATTGAAATGGCAAAGGAGTATAAAATAAGACGTAATTATATGATTGATCGTTTAGAAAAGATGGGTCTACCTTGTATTAAGCCAGAAGGTGCATTTTATTTATTCCCATCAATTAAAGAATTCAATATGCCTTCCATGGAGTTCGCACTAAATCTAGTAGAAAAACATAATCTAGCAGTTATTCCAGGAGAAGCTTTTTCTGAATATGGAGATTCATACATTCGATTATCCTATGCTTATTCAATGAAAGAACTAGAAATTGCATGTGATCGATTAGAAGAGTTTGTAACTAGTCTTAGAAATTAAATTAAAAAAGCAGGGGTGGATTTTTTTGATCCTCCCCTGCTTTTTTATCTAGCTTGTATTACTCTTGTTTTAAATAACAAGTCCTGAATTGTTTTATGGTCTTTTCTAAATAACATTAAATAAACATTAACTATTAATGGTACACCTAAAAATAGAACTGATATTCCTGCTATAAAGATAAAACGAATGAAAAATAGTATCATTGTCGTTTCTTCATAGTTATCTTTTATCATCTTAATAGCTAAAAATCTTTGACCAAATGTCATCCCTTTATTAAATTGTGGAACAACTACAAATAATATGATCATAATAATTGAAATAACGATTAAATCGACCGTTGAATTTCCTGATGTAGAATTAAAACGACTTAATATCTTCTCAGGATTCATCGTAATAATAGCGATGATGATCCCATAAGCTACTGAAACGATAAACGTATCGAATAAAAACGCACTTAATCGTTGATAAAACTTTGCAAGTTGAAAATTTTGCACTTGTTAACCTCTATTCATTAAATTATTGAATGTGGTGAGACGGATCGTATAAAGTATAAAGTGCTTGCGTTCCTTTTTCATCTAAACCATTTTTAGACAGTTCATCGTAGCATTTTTTTGCAAGTAATAGTCCTGGCAGATTTAATTCCATCTTCTCAGCTTCTTCAATTGCGATTCCCATATCTTTTATAAAATGTTTAATATAGAACCCCGGCTCGAAATCTCCTTTTAAAACACGTGGTGCTAAATTAGATAATGACCAACTGCCTGCTGCACCTGTAGAAATACTTCCTAATACTTTTTCACCGTCTAATCCTGCTGATTTCGCATATGCAAGGGCTTCACAAACTCCTAACATACCTGAAGCAATTGCAATTTGATTACACATTTTTACATGTTGTCCACTACCAGCATTTCCATGATACGCAATATTTTTTCCTAAAACTTCAAATAATGCGGACATTTTATGAAAAGTTTCTTCTTCTCCACCAACCATTATCGCTAATCTAGCTTCTCTTGCCCCTAAATCTCCACCTGACACTGGTGCATCTAATGATGACATACCTACTGATTTTGTTAGCTCATCAATTTTTTTAGCTAAAGTTGGTGTCGAAGTTGTAAAGTCAATAAAAGTAGTTCCTTTTGAAGCAGATTGGATGATTCCATTATCGCCAAAATATACTTCTTCTAAGTCACTTGGATAGCCAACCATCGTACAAATAACCTGACAATTTGGTGCTAATTCTTTAGGTGCATCATACCAAGTAGCACCTAAATCAATTAGTTCATTTGCTTTTTCTTTTGTACGGTTATAAATATGTAATTTTGCACCTGCATTGATTAAATGCTTTGCCATACTTTTACCCATAACGCCAATTCCGATAAATCCAACTTGTAAATCTTTTAAATTAATTGCTTCCATTTTACACACTCCTCTTTTAATATCCATAAATAAACTAACATAAAAAATATTAATAAAAAAGCCTGAGCTATTCTTATAAAAAAATAAGCAAATTAAACTTTTATTTCAAATTAAATTTAGGTTATTTCAACACTAATTTGTTGACTCTAATAATGGAACTATCTATATTAAAAAAGTACATAAAAATGTATCAAATGCACCTAATTTTTGGAGGAATTTTCATATGAAAAATGAACAATTTTTTGAAATGATTAAAGAACGAAACTCGACTCGAGTATTCGATGCTTCTACTGAAATCAGTAGCAGCGAAATTACTGAACTTCTTGATGCTGCAATGACTGCACCATCTGCTTGGAATTTACAACATTGGAAATTCGTTGTATTCCATGGTGAAAATGCTCAAGGTAAGTTATTACCTGTTGCATACAACCAAGGTCAGATTAAAGATGCTTCATGTGTAATTGCAGTATTAGCCGATACACAATCAGCAAAAAATGTTGACTTAGTTTTCGGACCTGCAGTGGAAGCTGGTTTTATGACTCAAGAAGCAAAAGACAAATTAAAAGCAAACGTTGAAAATGCTTATGCAACAGAGCAACGTAATCGTGAACAAGGTATCTTGAATTCTTCTCTTGCCGGTATGCAATTAATAATGGCTGCATCTGCAAAAGGTTGGAACACTTGTGCAATCGGCGGATTTAACGAACAAGCGTTTAAAGAAACTTTCTTAACTGATGAACGCTATATTCCAACGATGTTGATTGCTATTGGTAAAGAAAAAGTACCAGGACATCATACAACACGTTTTTCTGCAAAAGAAATGTCTATCTGGATTTAATCAAAAGTAAAAGGGATTCTGACAAAAGTCGGAGTCCCTTTTATGTCACTTCAGATTCATTAACAATGTTGTTCAACAGTAATGATTAATTTCTTAAGTAATTCTAGAGAAGAATCAATTGCTAATGAATAATATCTATGTGTGCCTTTTTGCTCAATTTGTACTAATTGATTATCACGCAATATTTTTAAATGATGTGATATAGCCGGTCTAGATAATGAAGTTTTTCCCGTAATTTCATTAACAGTTAGCGCTTCACCTTCTGATAACATTAATATGATATCCTGTCTGTAAGGATCGCTTAACGCTTGGAACAACGGAATACATTCTCTAAATACTTCAATTGCTTCTTTACTCAAATCTTCCACCTACTTTTATTATCCAAGAATAATCTTATTCGTTTAATAATTTAAACATACACTAAATTAAAGAAGCGAATTTGTCAACAGTAGGAATTTTTCGATTCGGTAGATCATCATACAGAATATATATAATCTTAAAAATAAAACAACAGGTCTCCCTGTTGTTTTATTTTAGATGCTATTTACTAAGTTAACAACTTCTTCAGCTGTAGACATAGATAAAGCTTTTTCAGCTAATATCTCCATTTCAGCTTTAGAAAGTTTAGCCATTTGACTACGAGCAGGTAAGATTGAAGTAGCACTCATAGAGAATTCATGTAAGCCTAATCCAACAAGTAAAGGAATAGCTAATGCATCTCCAGCCATCTCTCCACACATTCCAGCCCATTTACCTTCTTTGTTTGCAGCATCGATTACCATTTTAACTAATCTTAAAATAGATGGGTTATATGGTTGATATAAATATGAAACCTGCTCATTCATGCGATCCGCAGCCATTGTATATTGGATTAAATCGTTTGTCCCGATACTAAAGAAATCAACTTCCTTAGCGAATACATCTGCTAAAACAGCAGAAGCTGGGATTTCTACCATCATACCAATTTCGATATTGTCTGAGACTTGAACATTTTCTTTTACTAACTGTTCTTTTTCTTCTAATAAAACAGCCTTTGCAGCTCTGAACTCATCTAAAGTTGCAATCATCGGGAACATAATTTTTAAGTTACCATATACACTCGCACGAAGTAATGCACGTAATTGTGTACGGAATATTTCCTTCTGATCTAAACATAAACGAATTGCTCTGTAGCCTAAGAATGGGTTCATTTCTTTTGGTAAGTGTAAATAAGATAATTCTTTATCTCCACCGATATCTAGTGTTCTTACTACTACCGGCTTATCACCCATACTTTCAAGAACTGATTTGTATGATTCAAACTGCTCTTCTTCTGATGGGAAGTTATCGCGTCCCATATATAGGAACTCAGTACGGTAAAGGCCAACACCTTCACCACCATTATTGATAACGCCTTCTACATCATTTGGTGTACCAATGTTAGCTACTAACTCAACATGATGTCCATCTTTCGTTACAGTTGGCTCATTTTTCAGTTTAGCCCATTCAACTTTTTGAAGCTCGAATTTTTCTTTTTTAGCTTTATACTCTTCTAATTCTTCATTAGAAGGATCTACTATAACATGTCCGTCTAATCCATCAACAATGACCATTACGCCATTTTCGATTTTACTTGTTACTTCTTTTGTTCCTACAACAGCAGGAATTTCAAGTGAACGAGCCATAATCGCTGAGTGAGACGTACGACCACCAATATCAGTTGTAAAACCTAGTGCATATTTACGGTTTAATTGAGCTGTATCAGATGGTGTTAGATCTTCTGCAATAATAATTACTTCTTCAGTAATATTTGCAGGGTTAGAAATCGTAACACCTAAAAGATGCGCCATTACACGTTTCGTAACATCGCGGATATCTGCAGCACGTTCCTTCATATATTCATTATCCATGCTTTCAAACATTTGAACGAACATTGAAGCAACTTCATTCATCGCAAAATCAGCGTTGACACTTTCAGACTTAATTTTATCTTTAACTGGGTTAACTAGCTCTGGATCATTTAAAACTAAGATGTGCGCAGAAAAGATTGCAGCTTTATCTTCACCAAGTTCAGCATTCGCGTGATCACGAATTTTTTCTAATTCAGTGTTAGAAACTTGAATTGCATTGTCAAGTTTAGCAATTTCAGCATCAATATCTGAAATTTGTTTTTTAACAATGTTTAATTCAGGATTTTCTAAGCGAAATGCTTTTGCAATTGCAATTCCACTAGAAGCGGCAATACCTTTAATATGTAAAGACATTATTCGCCTAAACCTTCTTTTTTCATTGTATCATCGATTGCAGCGACCGCTTGTTCTGCATCTTCACCGTTAGCGCTAATTTTGATCTCAGTTCCTTGTTGAATTCCTAAAGACATTACACCCATGATTGATTTTAAGTTAACTGTTTTACCATTATACTCAAGATTGATATCAGAATTAAATTTACCTGCTACATTTACTAATAATGTTGCTGGACGAGCATGGATTCCAGACTCAGCTGTTACTTTAAAAGTTTTTTCCATAATAATTTATCTCCTTTGTGATTAAATCTACATTTTTGGTATAGACGTTTGGCCTACTATAAATATTCTATTAAAAGGGGTGCATAGTGTCAACTATACTACCCCTTATAAAATCAAACATTTTTCGTCTATTTAATTAGATTTATTTAATCTTAATGATGCCTACTACACCTTTTGATTGCTTACCTGGTTTTTCAATTACAACTTGTTGTCCTTCAGCTAAGTTTGTAAATACAATAGGTGTAATTGTAGAAGGTGCATTTTCACGAATAAAGTGTAAATCAATTTTAACTAATTGTTGACCTTTTGTTACTTTCTCACCTTGTGATACCAGTACTTCAAAGCCTTCACCATTTAGTTTTACAGTATCAATCCCAATATGGATTAAGATTTCTTTTCCACCATTAGATAAGATACCAATCGCATGTTTTGTTGGGAATACATTTACGATTTCCCCATCGACTGGAGATACAACTGTACCTTCTGAAGGAATAATCGCAAATCCATCACCCATCATTTTTCCAGAAAATACCTGATCTGGTACTTCTGTAATTGGGATTATTTCACCTTCAATTGGATTAATAATCGCCTCTTCTATAGTAGTATCTACTGCTGAAGCTGTTTCTTTATGTGCTTCTTGACTAACAACTGGTGTTTTTCCAGTCATAATGTCTTTAATTTGTGATTTTAATGTATCTGATTTAGGTCCAAAAATTGCTTGAATATTATTACCGACTTCAAGAACTCCAGCAGCACCTAATGATTTTAAACGATCTTTATTTACTTCATCTTTTGAATTTACTTGTACTCGTAATCGTGTGATACATGCATCTAATGAAGAAATATTACTTTTTCCACCTAATGCTTGTAAAATTTCATATGGTAATTCATTAGCTGGCGTATTACTTGTAGTATCTTCAGCGGTTGCATCTTCACGTCCTGGAGTTTTTAAATTCCATTTTCTAATTGCAAATCGGAAACCGAAGTAGTAAATCACTGCTAATACTAAACCAACGATGATTACCCACCACCAGCCAGTTCTATTCGGTAAAACACCGAATAATAAGTAGTCGATTAAACCACCTGAGAAAGTCATACCAATTTTAACATTTAATAATTGCATGATCATAAATGATAAGCCTGCAAAGATTGCGTGAATTCCAAATAATACTGGTGCAACAAATAAGAATGAGAATTCAATTGGCTCTGTAATACCTGTTAAGAATGAAGTTAATGCTGCTGATGCTAAAATACCACCAGCGATTTTTTTATTTTCAGGTTTTGCTTCATGATACATAGCTAATGCAGCAGCTGGTAAACCAAACATCATGAATGGGAATTTACCTACCATGAATGTACCAGCAGTTAATTTTACTCCGTCTTTTAATTGAGCGAAGAAGATTTTTTGATCCCCGTGTACAACCATACCAGTTTTATCAGTATATGAACCAAACTCAAACCAGAATGGTGCATAGAAGATATGGTGTAAACCAAATGGAATTAATGAACGCTCAATAACACCAAATACGAATGCGGATAATGTTAAATTCGCATCAATCATATTATGTGAGAATGAGTTTAAACCGTGCTGAATTGGCGGCCAAATAAAACACATTAAAATACCAAGTAATACTGAAAACGCCGCTGTGGCAATCGGTACAAATCGCTTACCTGCAAAGAAACCTAAGTATGATGGCAAATCGATTTCATAATATTTATTGTAAGCCCAAGCAGCTAAAATACCGACGATAATCCCACCAAATACACCAGTTTGTAATGTAGGAATCCCTAATACATACGCAAATGATGGATCATCAAATTTGGCAATATTTAATGTTTTATCTAAAACAACATATTGTCCAACATCTTTGAACACACTCATTGTTTTATTCATAATCAGGAATCCAACGATTGCAGCTAGACCTGCAACACCTTCTCCCCCTGCTAAACCAACGGCAACACCTACTGCGAATAATAATGACAGATTACTAAAAATGATGTCACCAGATTGTTCCATAACTTTTGCTACTAGTTGGAACCAGTGCGCGTCAAGAAATGGTAAATACTTTAATGTTTGTGGATTTTGAAATGCATTACCGAATGCAAGTAACAATCCAGCAGCTGGTAAAATTGCAACTGGAAGCATAAGCGCTTTACCAACTTTTTGTAAAACTCCAAAGATTTTCTTAAACATTGTTTTCCTCCTTTTATCCAAACAAAAAAGGCATGAGCAGAAAAAATGAGATTATTGAATCCTGGATATAGTTTCCCCTACCCAAGTATAATAATTCACATTTTTTCAACTCATGCCTGATCGAATCAGTAACACGTTTAATGTGTACAGTATTCAATTATGTTTTTTTTATGATTTCGCTTTCATTATATCTATAGATTTTAAAAATATCAAGCCAAATTACCTATTTTTTTTTAATATTAATTTACTATGTTTAAAAAAGCGCTAAATTGCTATTTAGGCTTATTGAATTATTTATTAATTTTACTCTGAACAAGTCGTTCTAAGTGTAAGGTTAAGTATATTACTTCGGCTTCACTTGCTTTTTTATTTAATGAAGCTTGGATTGACTTTAAGATTTTCCATGCTAAATCATAGCATACCGGGTATTCTTTTTTTAAGATTATGCCCAAAGCTGGTGACTCTTCAGATGAATTACCATGAAATATACGGTCAATTAAAAACCGCAAATGACGAACTAATCTTGAATAATGAATACTTTCTTTATCAATTTCAATTTGTAAATATTCTTCTATATAGATTACTAAATCTTTAATGATCTGAGAGAACTTATTTACATCCGATACAACTTCCATCGATAAATTACTAACGATATGAAGAGTTACAAACCCTACCTCTTCGATCGGTAAATTTATATCTATTTCTTTATTTATCAAATCAATAACTTCTTGTGCAATTTTGAAATACTCTGGATACATTGCTTTCGTTTCTTGTAAGAAAGGATTATCAACATTATAGCCTTCTCTAATACGTTTAATCGCAAATATTAAGTGGTCTGTTAACCCTATATGAATTTGCTCATTTAAAGTACATCCTGTTCTTTCAGAAATCAAATAAATCGCCTGCTGCAGCGTACCCATTAATTTTTCATCCATAAAGTTAATTAATGATTTATATTGTTTTTGTTTTTGTTCATCTTTTAAGATAAACATTTTCTCTACTACACCTTCGGAAATTAAATCTCCTCTAGTTTTATTAAAACCGATGCCTTTACCAAGCAAAACTACTTCGGTATGATCGGGATTTTTCGCTATTAAAACATTATTATTAAGAACTTTTTTAATTGTATAGCATACTGACATCTCTGACATTTTTTTTATCACCCCCAAGTTTAAAAAATCGCTTTTATATCATAACATAATTTTTCTGAAAAAGTTAAAACACGGTTTAAGTTTCATAAATTAATCATATTTTTTTGATTATCTATTATAGTAGGATAGAATATAAAAGTATAAATATAAATTGAGTAGGTGTTTAGAAAAATGATTAAGTTATTTGTAAGTGACCTAGATGGGACGATGTTTCACCAAGGTCAACTATTTGAACATGATGTTGAATCATTAAAAAACCTTTTAGATCGTGGTGTTTTATTATGCTTTGCTTCCGGACGTTTAGATTATGAAATCGTAAAAATTATGGAAAGCTTAGAAGGTAATTTCCATCGTATTAGTATGAATGGAACTTATATTTATTCAAATGATGGCGAAGCATTGTTAGATGCAACATTCCATCCAAGTATTATCGATAAAGTTTACGAAATGATTTCATACGATAAATTTTTAATCTATGTAGCTGATAATTCAACATACTATATCGAAGAGAAAACGGATTTAGTTAGAGAAATTGAAAAGAACTCTAGCATGAATGCAGTTGAATTAAAAACACTAAAAACCGATTTAGGAAAATCGATTACCCCAAAAAAATATGTAGTTTTAGGTGAAGATGAGGACTTACTTGAGCTTCAAAAAGAATTACAAAAAGAACTACCTGAATTTGTAACTTCTTTTATATCTGCTAAAAATTGTTTAGACATCGTTCCAGTTAATGTGAGTAAAGGTTCAGCAATTCAAATATTAATCGATAAATTAGGAATTAAACCTGATGAAATTGCTTGTATCGGTGATGCATACAATGATATCTCAATGTTTGAACTAACTCCTAATAGCTTTGCAATGGAAAATGCTGACGATGAAGTTAAGAAATACGCTTCGTATATCGTTCCTTCTGTAGCCGAAGCAGTTAATATTGTTTTACAAATTAAGTAAGAGGAAAGGGTGCTACTTAAGGCACCCTTTTCTTATTGAAATATAATGTATGGAAGTCACCGTTTATGAGTTAGTATTTTTCTGATTTTCCCTTTTTTACTTACTCATTATCCTTTTATTATTCGTATTTCAAATCATTTTACCGAAATTTCTTCTATTATTGATTCCTTCACTCCATTTCTTCTTAAATGGGGCCTTTTAATTGCAGTTTCCCTAAATTTAATTGCAGATTTACCAATTTTATTTTCAGTTTCGGCTTTCTTAGCCTCTAACAATGAAAAAAAGAGTTCTTAAAAAAGCACTCTTTTTGTAGACAAAGTTCTAAAATTTTGATATTCAGACAGATTGAAAACGCTTGTCTTTCGAGGCGCGAAGTCTGGTGAGGAGCGGCGTTACCTTAGACGGTAATGAGCACCGCAGACAGACGAAGCAACGAAGAAAGCGAGCGTTTGGCGGGCAGTCTGAGAGTGCTTAAAAAAGCACTCTTTTTAACGGTCAATATCAATTGTAAAACGATAGCGATCAGCTCGGTAAATACAGCTTACATATTCAAGTGGTATTCCTTCATTAATAAATGTTACTTGGTGTAATTCTAGTGCAGGAGAATCCTCCGCTACCTCAAGAATTAATGAATCTTTTTCTGTCATTAAAGATGCTTTAATCCATTTTGTGGCTTTTTTAATTGAATAACCTAAAGTAACTTCAAAATATTCATATAAGGAATGATTCAATACTTTTTCATCAATTCGATTTACTAATTTTTTTGGTAGGTATGTTGTTTCAATTGCAATGGGATGATCATTTGCTAAACGACATCTTTCAATTTTAAAAATTTCAGAACCACTTTCAATTGATAACACTTCTGCTAAGTATTCATCAGCTTCAATCGTTGAAAAGCCAAGTAATTTATTTGTAGGGGTCAATCCTATGGATGTAATATCCTCAGAAAAACTCCTTAATGATTTTAATGATTCCTCAACTTCTATCCCATCTTTTACTGATACAAACGTACCAATTCCACGTTTCCGACTTATTAATGATTCCTTTACAAGATTATTTAATGCTTGTCTTATTGTCATCCTGCTTACATTTAACATCTCACTCAATGTCTGCTCAGAGGGAATTCGCTCACCAGGTTTCCATTCTCCTGAGTTAATTTTAAGCTTTAAAATCTCTTGTATTTGAAAATAAATCGGTAACGGTGAATTTTTATCTAGTTTTAACATTATTTATTACAAAGTGAGTATGCTTCTTCATCAACAACAATCGTTACGTTGTTGTGGTTTTGGAGTGCAGTAGCAGGACAGTTAATATCTAATTTTCCATTTAACATTTCATTAACTGCTTCAGCCTTTTTGATGCCTGAAGCTACTAAAATGATTTCTTTAGCTCTCATAATTGAACCAATTCCCATAGTTACTGCATGTGTTGGGACATCTTCTTCGTTCTCAAAATAAATTTTATTGGCGTTACGTGTTGATTCTGTAAGCTCTACAATATGAGTAGGTGTATCGAATGGTGTACCAGGCTCATTAAATGCAATATGGCCATTCTCACCAATTCCTAAAAGTTGTAAATTTACAGGGTGCTTTTGTAATAATTCCTCATAATTTTTACAAGCTTCTTCTAAATTTTTTGTATTTCCATTTGGTAAATGGTTTTCTTTAAAATTTAAATGGTTAAAAAGTTGTTCTGCCATATAAGTGTGGTAGCTTGTTTGATCATCTTCAGCAAGTCCAACATATTCATCAAGATTTACAGTAATGACGTTTGACACATCTGGTTTATGAATACGGAAAAGCTCATAAATACCTAGTGGAGACCCACCTGTAGCTAATCCTAATGTGAATTCCGCCTTTCCTTCAAATGCCTTTACCATTTTTTCATATGCTACTTTTGAAATTTCTTCTGCATTTTTTACTACGATTACGTTCATAATGTCACCTCATTCATATTTTTACCTTGTCTAGTTGTATCAATAACGAAGAAATCAGGAGTCATTTGCACAAAATCAGCGTCTTTACCCGGTTCTAATACGCCCTTATGTTTAAGACCAAATTCTTCAGCTTGGTTGATTGATGTCATTTGTACTGCCTCTTCAGGACTACAGCCAGTAAATGCCATAATGTTTCTAAATGCATCATCCATTTTTAAAATACTACCCGCAAGTGTTCCGTCTTCTAATCTTGCACTTTTATTTTTTACAAATACAGGTTGTCCACCTAATTCATATTTGCCGTCCTCTAACCCTTTTGCTCTCATCGCATCAGTAATTACACTTATTCTTTTAGCACCTTTTAGACGATAAGCAAGTTTTACCATATCAGGATGAATATGAATTCCATCAGGTATCATTTCTACCATTACTCGGTCATCAAGTAATACATGTCCAACTGTTCCTGCTTCGCGATGATGCATAGGTCTCATTTGGTTATACAAATGTGTAGCGTGGAATATATTTCTACCTTCAAAATCTGAACGAATCGCATCAGAGTGACCTACTGTCCCAACTACATTTGTGCGTTCTAGCTCTTTTTCTAATTCTTTTGCACCCTCAACCTCAGGTGCATAAGTAACTAATTTGATTAATCCTCCAGAAGCTTCTTGCCATTCTTTGAATAGTTCAACGTCAGGGTTAATAATGTATTCTAATGGTTGTGCTCCAGCTTTATTTTTATTAACAAACGGTCCTTCTAAATGAATATATTCAAAATGTGCACCAAGTTTTTTAGCCTCGTTTAAATACTTTAAAGCATTTTTAATATTTTCTTTAGATTGTGTCATTGTAGTCGGGAAGAAGGTTGTTACCCCTTCCTTCATCATTTCTTTACTCATTTTTACCATTGAGTTTGGATCAGCATCCATAGCATCGACATCATATGCTCCGTGAATATGGATATCAATCATTCCAGGAATAATAACTGTTCCTTTTCCATCAATTATTTCTTCACCTTCATTTTCGTATCCATTCATATGACCAACAGAAGAAATTTTTTCACCGTATCGAATATAACCATTTTCAATTACTTCTGTACCTGTGTAAATTTTTACATTAATAATTGATTTCATTTACTCTCCTCTTTCCTTTGCTTAAGAAGTCTTCGCCAATACTCCAATATAGAAAGTAGTGTTTACTTAATCATCATTCACATTCATTTAGATAAGTACCTTGATTTCTTCATAACTATTTTATGATATATACTCCTAGTTGTCTATACTACTTATAAGCAATTAACAAAAACGTCACAAATAATGACTGATATAGATACCTAATATCCTCTCTATTTAAAAAAGAAGAAGTTATGGTTATTGTCCTTCAAGGATCTACCAATACTTCTTCTTTTTCAATATATAAATTATGACCATTTGTTGATAATTCGATATCTCCGAATTGGTCCGTTGTATATTGCTTAATTCCTAGATGATTTAACCGCTTCATTACTGACCGATGTGGATGACCAAATAAGTTAAATTTATCATATGAAAGGATTGCGACTGTAGGATTTACAGCAAATAAAAATGCTTCTGAAGTTGATGTTGATGATCCATGATGCGGAATTTTTAGTACTTGAGCATTGATGTCCTCATTTTTAATTAATCTTTTTTCAGTTTTTCTTTCAATATCTCCAGTTAATAAAATTGAAATGTCATTATATTTAACCTTCAATACAATTGAACTGTTATTGTTTGTATACGATTTTTTCCCGCTATTTAAAACAGTAATTTCTACATTAGGGTCAAGCATTACTTTTTCATTTAACCTTGCAACACTAATTGGAATATTCTTCTGATACGCTTCTTTCTTATATAAGTAATAAGAATGTGAATTATATTTTTTCCCACTATCCAGGATTTTTGTTATCTTAACACTATTCATTACTTTTAATAATCCACCAATATGATCGATATCTGGATGTGTACTGACTAATAGATCAATCGAATTTATATGTAGTCGTCTCAGTTTTTTTATAACGACTCCTCCATGTTCAACATCCCCTCCATCGATCAGTACAGTCTTACCATTTGGTAAAATCATAACCATGCTATCTCCTTGACCTACATCAAAAAAGTAAATTAATAACGGGTGAGTAATATAGCCGTAATTAGTCGTTCTTGCTTCACTATTTATGTTATTACTAAAAAATGCAGTAAAAAAAATAAAGATAGAAAATATGAGAGAGTATCGTTTTCGATTTTTGTTCATTCACACTTCCTCCTGACATTATTTTCTCATAGCCATTTCAAAAGTATGTATGATGCCCATAAAAATAAGTTAGAAATTGAGTATACTTCAAATTGGAATTGTAATTCAAATCAGTGTTAAAAATCATACCACTGCATAACAAAAAAAACTGTAAGCAATTTTTCGCTTACAGTTTTTTTGTTACTCAAATACTTCCTCTAGTTTTTTAACTACTAATAGGGATTCACTAACTTGCGTAGTCGTTTGATTTGTAATGTAAACTCCGTGCATACCTAGTTTTAATGCAGGAGAAATTTCATTAATGAAATTATCACCGATTGACACAATTTCATGAGGCATGACATTGAACTTATTCATGATCGTTTTAAAATGGTTTTCTGTTTTTAATGGCTTCTTACCATCCGTAATTTCTAGGTGAAATAATTCATTTAAATTAAGTAACTTCAGTAATCTAGTTACATCTTCTCGATCAGAGTTCGTTAACAATACTAATTTTTTAGAATCCTTATCTTTTTCTAAAGCCTCTTTTAATCCTTTTATATAAGGAATACTAAACTCTTTTGTTGCCATATACTCTTTTGTTTTATCATAACAGTGATATACGTCTCTTGCACCGTAGTGATAACTTGCTACTAAAGGAATCCACCAACCATCACCTACTGGGATATATGGTAATTCATAATGAATTTTTTCAAGATAACTCTCAGGAAGTTCTTCTTTAGAAAGTAGCTGCCCTTCCCAAGTGAATACTTGTATTGGCTTCAATGTAATTGGATCTAATGAAATGATTAAATCATTTTCTGTGTCATAAATTTTTCCAATTGTTAGTGCATGGTCATAATCTTTTATTTTTTTATAATCCTTTAAAAAAGAATCACGCTTTTCAGAACTTATTTCATTAGCTAGTAATTTAGCATAGTAATCGTAGTGCTCAGTACCATCATACAAAGTACCATCTAAATCAAAAACTAATACTTTTGAATTCATTAATAAATTATGCATTTCCTACTCCTTAGCTGTCTTTGTCTTTTACGTCTAAAATAAAATCAAATGATTTTTGATCGTCATTTAATTTAAATTCATAAAATATTTTATACATACCTGCTTCAGGTAAATCAAGTTCATAGTTTACTTTTGAATGATTAGTAGGATTACTAATTAACTTAAAATAGGTTCCTTCTTCATTCATAATATAAAATTGCTGATTTGTAAATTTGGAACGTTTTTTAAATTGATCAAAATCAAATGTAATTTTACTCTTAGTTTTTGGAAGAATTGAAGTATATAGTAGGGAAACTCTATAATCATCAGTCTTTTTCGTTAGAATAGCTGTCGGAAATACTTCTGATTTTTTGTCCTTTTGTTTTTGGAATATCTTAGTATCAAGCGTTTGATTATTTAAAAATATACTAACATAATAAGGAATGTCTTTCTTAAAAGAATACTTAAATGTAAATTGATTACTTCCATTATATACTGGTTCAATGACTTTATAAGATTTTAATTGATCTGTCGTAATAAATATTCTGATTTTTTCCCGTTGTAACACATTCAAAGTTCTAGAGGATACGGTTACTTCTTGTGAATTTTTTTTAGTTGTAAGATTCCATTTTACCTTTTGAACTTTCAGTTGGCTAACCTGACTACCACTTGATAATATACTATGATTAACTAGGCGATTGCTAATTAATAGAATAATTAATATAGCTATACATAGAGCTGCAATAAAACGAAATTTCATAGATCATTCTCCCTTAAATAGGTTAAAATTAATAATTTTTTAGTTATTTCAAGAAAGCTGAAAATCTAATTGTAAACTCTTTCATTATTTTATCACCTGTGCAATAATTAAAATTCGCCATAAATTATCTGTATTGGTTAATTTTGTCTATGAATATTTCTATATTTAATATGTACTACGTCCATCTCACTTTTTCCTTTAAGCGACATACAAATAAGAATGTTTTTTATTTAAATGTAGAAACTAACATACTGATAATGGATGGGCTATTTACACACAGTTTTAAGGAGGATCATTAAATGAGTATACATATCGGTGCCGAACAAGGTGCAATTGCTGATAAAATTTTATTACCTGGTGACCCATTAAGAGCTAAATATATCGCAGAAACATTTTTAGAGGATGTTGTTTGTTATAATGATGTACGTGGAATGCTTGGTTTTACTGGTACATATAAAGGCCAAAGAATTTCCGTTCAAGGTACTGGAATGGGAGTACCTTCAATTGGTATTTATGTAAATGAACTAATTAATAGTTATGGTGTAAAAACTTTAATTCGCGTTGGTACATGTGGTGGACTTCAAAAGGATGTAAAAATTCGTGACGTCATTATTGCGATGACGACTTGTACAGATTCAAATATGAATCGTCAAACATTCCCTGGTTTCGATTATTCTCCATGTGCTAGCTTTGATTTATTAAAGAAAGCGTATGAAGGTGCAGTGAATAAAGGGTTAAATGTTAAAGTAGGAAATATTTTAACTTCAGATCTTTTCTATCGAGACAGTATGGACATGTATGAAAAATTAGCTAATTACGGAGTGCTTGCTGTAGAAATGGAAACGACTGCATTATATACAATCGCAGCAAAATATAATGTAGACGCACTTACTGTTTTAACTGTAAGTGATCATATCTTCACTGGTGAAGAAACATCTGCACAGGAAAGACAAACTACTTTTAATGACATGATTGTCATCGCTTTAGATGCGGCAATCGCTTAAGATATCTTTAAAAAACCTGGGATTATGATCTCAGGTTTTTTAGCTTTTAAAATATTCTATTTATCAAAATCAAAAGAGCCCAGAATAATTTTCCGGGCTCTTTAAAATAACTAAAATTTAAATTTATTAAAAATTAGTGACCAAACGTCGTTTTTATACCACTTTACATCCAATCAAAGGTACAATAGCAATATCGAAAATCAAATTAAGGATGGTAAGGAATGAAGAAACAGCAATCAATATTATTTTTCACCTGGATTGTTAGTATTATTGCAACACTAGGTAGTTTATCATTTTCAGTTATTAATCATTGGACACCTTGTTCATTATGCTGGTACCAGCGAATTTTTATGTATCCAATCGTTTTTATATTAGGAATCGCTTTTTATAAAAATAAAATAAAAGATGTTATTTATGTTTTACCTTTATCATTAATAGGTATGTGTATTTCAATCTATCATATTTTAATTCAAAAAGTTCCTGCACTTAAGGAAACAGCAACACAGTGTGGTCCAGTCCCTTGTACTGGGGATTATTTAAATTGGTTTGGATTCATTACAATTCCAATGCTGGCATTTGTTGCATTCCTACTTATTAATATTTGCTGCATAACTCTGTTACGAAAATCAAATTAAAATAATTCAAGCTGCTCGGTAGAGGATGGTCCAAATTCAATACCTAGCAGCTTCATTAATTGTTTAGCATTATCCGCTGCATCTCCACCAGAGTTATTATTAAACAGTATACAAATTTCTTTTGTGTTTTTTGATAACTGTTCAATTCTTTCTACCCATTCATATAATTCTTCTTCATTATATCGGTATAAATAACGTACCTCACGCCAATTATCTTGTCCATTGTGATTCCATCCATATATATTTCGGCCATGGAAACGGATTAAAGTTAAATTTGGATTCGTAGGATGTAATACTATTGGTATGCTTCCATTACCTGCTTGTGGCTCATCACAAATAGAATGAATCCATCCTTCATCCTCCATAAATTTCAACGTTTGCTCATAAAACTTAGGATAAAACCACGTCTGATTACGAAATTCTAAAATAGCAGGAAGACCTTTAAGTTTACTTTTTAAAGTTCTTAATAATTCAACATTTTCTTTTTTACAATTAAACCATGGTGGAAACTGAAATAATATACCTTTTAATTTATTCGCTTCAATTAAAGGCTGGATTGATTCTAAAAATGGCGTTAACAGTAAAATTTGTTCCTCTTTAGAATAGGTTTGCCTTGAATGACCGGTGATACCGCCATACGCTTTAACGATAAATGAAAAGTCAGCGGTTGTTTGATTTACCCATTTTTGATAGTTTGATTGTGGCATAATACTATAATAGGAAGAATCAATTTCAACAATAGGAAAATGCGTACAATATTGTCTCATTTTTTTTGAAGAGTGAATCCGATCAGGGTATAAACTATCATGATCGCCCCACCCAGTAACTCCAATTTTTATTTCCATACTTCTCTCCCATTAGTTCTTTCATTACTAATTAATTATTTCTAATTTTCATTAAAATAAACGAATTAGTTTGATATAATTGACTACAGTATAATCTTATTTTAGTAGAAATTGGAGTATAGTGTAAATGATTAACGAGACAGTGCGTGAACTAAAAAATAAAATTACCGAGCTTGAAGAAAAAGTAAAATCGTATGAAACAATTTTAAATACAATAACTTCCGGATCTATATTTTCAAATGAAACTCGTGAATTATCAAATTCAAATCATTTAACTAGAAATACAGGTTTATGTAATACAAATAATGAAACACTTCCATTACATACTAAATTCTCTACCTTTTTATCTAATAGTCGAAGAACTTTGCGATCCATCTATGATGCATTACCGCATCACATAGTATTTATCGATAAAGATGGAATCATTACGTTATATAACCAACAAGTTGCGATTGATTTTAAAATTACTAAATACGAATTAATCGGACGGCATATTAGAAATTTATTAAAAATAGACGATAAAGACATTTGTTTACTACAAACACTTTATTCAGGTGAAGAATTTTATAATAAGGAAATTTTAAATATTAATTATGGCATTATCAATACTCGTATAATCCGTGATATAAATGGAGAAATTTCAAGAGTAATTGGTATTTTTCATAATTTAAACGAGGCAAGGGATTCTGAAAAGTTAGCAATGTCTGGTAGAATTGCTGCAGGTATAGCACATGAAGTCCGCAATCCACTTACAACTGTTAGAGGTTATTTACAATTCTTGCAAGAAGAAGCTCCGCCTCAATATAAGCAATTGTTTAATGATTTATTGATTCCAGAATTAGATAGGGCAAATGGAATCATTACTGACTTTTTATCTATTACAAAGAATGCGAACTATAAACCAGAGCCAATTAATATTAATGATTTCTTATCGAATCACATAAAACAACTATTATTTAGCGAGACCGTTTTAAATAATGTTAAAATTGAATACTACCTATCTGAGGAATTAATAGGAGCGCATATTTTCTTTGATAAAAACCAACTTGTACAAGTTATTTTAAATTTATTTCATAATGCATTAGATGCAAAAAAAGAAGGTCTGCTTACAATTATCATTGCAACTTATATTGATAAGGATTTTATTTATATCACATTAAAGGATGATGGATCAGGAATTCCACCTTCAGATTTACCATATATATTTGATCCGTTCTTCTCAACTAAAGATGACGGTACTGGACTCGGTTTATCTTTAACTAAAAAACTAATCCAAAATCATAACGGTACTATATGCGTAAAAAGCGATAATAATGGAACTACTTTTACAATTACATTACCAATTAAATAGCTTTATTCAAAAAAAGACCAAAACATCAAAGTTTTGGTCTTTTTTATTAAACAGATAATATGATTTTTCCGGTTGATTTTCTACTTTCTAATAGATCGTGAGCAAGTTTACCTTCTTTTAAAGGAAACACAGTAGGTTGTTGTACGATTAATTGTTTAGTTGCAATCCAATTAAATAGCTCTTTACTTCTACGTAGTCTCTCTTCTTTCGAAATTAGCACATTCCACAAGTCTCCACCAGTTAGTGTTTTTGAAGTATCCATTAACATTCTTGGATCAATATGAACTGGATCCCCTCCAGCCATTCCATAAAATACAACTGTACCGTGAACTTTTGTTGCTTCAAAGCTATCCATTATTGTAGATCCTACTGATTCATATACAACATCTACACCATTTTTTTCTTTTGTAAACTCTCTTATTTGTGAAACCCAATTATCACTATATAAAAATACTTCTTTGGCACCGATTGATAAAGCTTTTTCTCTTTTTTCTTGTGATGAGGTTAATCCGATTACCTCTCCACCTTTTAAAAGAATCATTTGAGTCAATAATTGGCCAACACCACCTGCTACTGCATGAACAAGTGCAATATCACCAGCTTTTATTTTATAACTATCATTAATTAAATAATGTGCAGTTAACCCTTGTAGCATAATAGACGCAGCAATTTCAAAATTAATTTCATCTGGAATTGGTACAATATGAGATTCCTTCGCAGCAACATACTCTGCATTCGAAAAAGGAACATCAGCAAACGCTACGCGATCTCCTACTTTATAGTCTTTTACATCAGAACCGACTTCGGTAATAATTCCAGAGCCTTCATACCCTAAAATATACGGAGGATCACCTGCTAAATGATAATTTCCTTTACGACGGTAGATATCTGCAAAATTAATACCTACAGCTTTCATTTCAACTAATACTTCATCATTTGAAATTTTAGGTGTTGCTATTTCTTCATATTTCAATACGTCTGATTGACCAAATTCTCTAAAAACAAGTGCTTTCATTTACATACTTCCTTACATTTAAAATTCAAAAACAAAATCCTCATCTGTTAATTTTTCCACTGTAACTGCTTTTACATACCCATTCCCTTTAACAGAGAAGAAATCATGATTTTTTGTATCCGTTTTTAAACCATTTAAAACAATTGGATTAATATCTTCTTCATCAAAATAAGTATCAAAACCTAAGTTCATTAACGCTTTGTTTGCATTATATCGAATAAACTTATTAACTTCATCTACTAAACCTATTGAAGAATAAATTTCTTCAGTATATTGTAACTCAATTTCATATAATTGAACTAATAATGACATTGTTTCATTGTAAAGTCGAGTTTTTTGTTCATCAGTAAATTGGTCATAAATTTGTTGCGCTAATAGTCCAACAAATACACCGTGAATACTTTCATCTCGTAAAATTAGATTAATAATCTCACCACTAGCAGTCATTTTACCTTGACCGGCTAAGTATAACGGGAAGAAAAATCCACTATAAAATAAGTAACTTTCTAAAAATACACTTGCAACCATTGCCATGTATAACTCTTCATCCGAAACATCACGCTTTAATAAATTTAGATAATAAGAGGAAATTAATTCCGATTTTTTTGTTAAAATTGGATGGTCGTCCACCCATTTAAACAAATCTTCAATTTCATCTTCTGTAGCTAGGGTTGTAAAAATATGCGAATAGCTTTTAGCATGTACTTCTTCCATCGCACCCATGAACGCTAGTACACTTTTTGCTTGTAAATTTTTAAGATGAACTAAGATTAAAGGCATACCTTCTCCGCCTTGCTTAGTATCTAATAATGTTAGACCGCCTAAAACCTTTTTAAAGGCTGATTGTTCCTCTTTTGATAATGTATTCCAAGTATTTTTATCAGATGAAACGACAATTTCTTCTTCAGTCCAAAACTGTGATAGATTTTGCTTCCAAAATACTAAACTAAACTCATCTTCTTTTTTATTCCAGTTAACAGCTTTCATTCATATTTCCCCCTAATCATAAAGAAAGCTCGATGATATAGAACAATATGCATAAAGCATTCTATATTCGAGCTTTTCATTTTAGATCATTAAGTAATTTAATTTAGACTATTGAACTCTTTATATACTAAAGTTCAATACTACTTTTTTATACTGAACAACTTATACATTCTTCTACACTCAATTTACGAGTACGTGTGTAATATAAACTCTTTAAACCCTTTTTATTAGCATAAATATAGTATCTAGCAAGCTCTCGCGTTGAGATATCACTGTTTACATAAAGAATAGTACTAATACCTTGATCGACATGCTGCTGAATTTCAGCAATTAAGTCGATTAACTTAAATTGGTTAATATCATAAGCTGATTTATAATACCAGAAACTATTTTTTGATAAATATGGCATCGGATAATAAGTTGTTGAATTTGCGTAAGTTCTAGACTCTATAACATTTACAATCGGCATAACCGATGAAGTAGCATTTTGAATGTAACTAATCGATTGTGTAGGCGCGATTGCTAAACGATAGCTGTTATATAATCCATACGCTTGTACTTGCTTACTTAATGTAACCCAGTCAAATTCATTTGGAATATAGATTCCATTAAATAATTCCTTTACCTTATCTGTTTTAGGTTCAAATGATTTTGAAGTATACTTTTCGAAATAAGTTCCTTTAGCGTATTCACTCTTTTCAAAATCCTTAAACGTTTTACCAGTATCTTTCGCGATTAGCATACTTTTTTCAATAGAATAATAGTTTACCATCATAAAGAATGTATTCGCAAAATCCTTAGCCTCAGCACTTTCATATGAAATTCCATTTTTCGCTAAAAATCCATGCAAATTCATTGCACCTAGACCAACCGAATGAAGTTCTTCATTTGCCTTTTTCACTGTAGGTGCATTCTCTATTTCCGTCATATCTGTTACAGCTGTTAATGCTTCAATTCCAACATGTACAGATTCTCTGATCGCTTTATTTTCCATTACATTTACAATGTTTAATGATCCTAAATTACAATTCACATCACGTTTGATCTGATCTTCTTCACCATAGTTATTGATGACTGATGTTTCTTGTAGTTGAAAAATTTCTGTCTCATATATTCAATCAGGCCCGCTACAACCTAACCCGTTCTCTTATGAACTGCTACATGTCACCATGCAGGATAGACTATATCATCACCTTCAGCTCAACCTGGTAAGGTGCTCTGCTTTTCCACTCGCTTTTAAGTGTACTCTACTCGCTTCTTCACTGGAGTTTTTCATCCAGCTATGCTTTCGATAGTCGTTAGGCATTTACTTATCTTAATCTTTCAGAAAGTCTCTTATAGGTAGGAAATTATTACGATCCTGATTTGGTTTCTTCAGACATTCCTAAATATTATGTTACATCTTGATTATTGAAATTAATAACACTTAATACCTATAAGACACTTACTATAAAACCAATTAAGATAAGATTTAGCACGGTAGATTACCTATTATAAGGCTTCTCCCGTTTAACAGAGTTTTCGACTAGAATTTCTTCTAGAAGGTGCTAGCTATTAACACAAATTAGACATTTTAATTTCGCCAATATCCTTTAATGCATGCTGCTGATTAGCATTACTTTTATACATCAAATATGGATAACCAGATTCTAACTGAATCGCAGCAATTTTTACTAAAAGATCACGTGCAGTTAAATCAAGTTTTTTCTTTTTAACTCGCTCATTATTTACTAACTCTTCATATCTTTCATCTATATCAAAATCATCTAAATGAATGCCATACTCTTTATACACTGTATAAGGTGCAAATACATAGAATGGTTCATTTTTTTCTGCTAATTCAAAGAATTTATTTGGAACAATTAAACCGATTGATAGTGATTGAATTCTACTTTTCTCATCGGCATTGATTTTTTTTGTATCAAGAAATTCAACTACGTCCCAGTGGAAAATATTTAAATAGGTTGCACCAGCACCTTTACGTTGTCCTAGCTGGTTAGCGTATGAAAATGAATCTTCTAATAGCTTCATAACAGGAACAACACCACTTGCAGCGTTATCAATTTCCTTAATTTGCTCTCCACGAGCTCTAAGTTTTGATAGATTTAATGCAACACCACCGCCGATTTTTGATAGTTGCATTGCCGTATTAATTTGAAATCCTATTGAATTTAAACTATCGTCCATTTCTAATAAGAAACATGACACCAATTCGCCTCTTCTACTTCTTCCAGCATTTAAGAAAGTTGGAGTAGCTGGCTGATAGTTTTGTTGAATCATCATTTTTGCTAATTTCAATGCTTTTTCAATATTGCCTCTTCCTAAATATAGTGCAACGATCGCAATTCGATCTTCATATCCTTCTAAATAATGCTTTCCATCATTAGTTTTTAATGCGTAATCCTTAAAGAATTTTGATGCGGCCATATATGATTGAAAAGTGAATCCTGCATTGTATACTAACTCATATAATTTTTCTATTTCATCAAAGGAGTAATCCAACTCAACATTATAATAGTAGTTTTCTTGAATCATATAGTTTAAGCGTTCTTTTAAAGAAGAAAACTGAATCTTTTTATCTTCAACTTCCTTTAGGAAACAAAGAAGCGCTTCTTTATCTTTTGCGAGATCAAAAAAACCATCTTTTTTAATCGTCAATTCATTATTCAGCTCAATATGTCTCAAGCTTTTCCACTCCCTCAATAAAATATTGTACATCTCGACTTGTCCCTGACAGTTCAAACTTTGATAACACTGGAACTTGATAGTCTGATGCTATTTTATCTGCACTTGCTGCAAAAGAATCTCCCCAGTTTTTATTACCACTTGCACTGACTGCTTTTAAATACTTCGAATTACTCTCCAAAAAAGTATTTACGTTTTCAGGTACGTTACCAAATCCTGTAGTATAGGTTACGAGAATATACGGTACTTCAATTTTTAGTCCATCTTTTATTTGGATTGACGGCATTCTAACTTTATTGACAAATCGCTTAACATTGCCAGTCATTGAACTGTAAACTATCACCATATTATCACCCTCGTTAATATGTAAGAATATTGAAAATACTTATATTATATACCTACATATTGTATTACCTTTTTAGAACAAACACAACATATAGGTACTGAATTTAGAAAATAAACATTTCGACAATATGTCTCGAAATAAAACAATATATGAAATTTAACAAATTATGGAGAAGAGTGCAATAAAGTGTAAAACGATTTTTTTGTCAAATGAGGTCATAACATTTTCACAAAAAAAGTACTCATTAACACCTTGCGAAATAAGAAAAAAAGCTAAAAAAACTTTTTTTTTTCGCAAACTTTTAATGAGTACACGATTAAAATAATATTATTATGACTTTAGATTTTAACAAAAACAGTTAACTTCTAGCTTCTTCCAAGTAAGTATAAATTGCATGGCCACCATGCTGAGCGATTCCTCGAAAGTGCTTAAAATCCTCTCGATTAACGATTATTTGTCTAAATGTTAAAAAATCATCTTTTGTAACGCTAATTTCTGAAATCTCACCTTTAACTAGCTGATCAATCAAATTGATAAATTCATTTTGTTCCATATAATCACCCTTTATTATTTTGATCGTTTTTTTGATGGCTACAAGAAATAAACTTCAATCCTAACATTAACAAAGAATGTACTTAATGGAAACTAAATCGTTACATCAAGAATTTTTTCTGTAACAGCTAAATTCATATTTTTATTATTTACTAAAATTACTTCAGTTTTTCCATCTTTTAAAACTAAAAATGCTTTAGGAATTACTTCTACTCCTGTTCCAATACTCGCAAACTCGTATGATGAATGAGCTTCGCCTAGCGCTAAAATCATCTCAAAAAATGGTACTAAAATAATGTTTTCAAAAAATAAAATCGGATCACCTATTAGCGTATTACTACTAACCAAATTTATAATTTCATTTGAAATTTCTACTTCAAACTCTTCAAACCATTCTTTCAACAAACTAACCTCCTGAAAGTGCTACAACCATTTTTGCCTTTCAAAAGGTTTTTAAACATAATTTCTTATGAAAAAAGACAAAATTGTAAAAAAATTTAAATTTTCTCTTTACCTTTAAACCGTTTTCATGCATTATAGAAGGTGTCAAATCAAAACTTTGTTAGGAGATACGCTCATGAAAATTGCAGAAGCAGGAAATATCATTGAGTTTAAACAGGGGTTGAAAGGTAGAGTACAAAAAGTTAATAAAAATTCTGTCATTGTTGACATATCCATAATGGAAAACTTCAGAGATTTAGAAATGGAACCGCTAACAGTCGTAAACCATAAAAATTATATAATACTAAGAACAGCTGAATAGTTTAAAAATAGTAGATTCTGCTTATATTCATATTTTAAAAGGTTCAAACTACATATATTTCGATTCTATTAAAATTTAATTAGAATTCTTTACCAAATCAGTCTCAGGTCCCGTGTATATCACGGGACTTTTTTTTATGATAACAAATAAAAATGTGATAAGTGATCTTCACGAAAAAAATCTGGTACCAATCACTCTTTAGTAAAGGAGATGGCTATTTTGTTTCTTTGTCCAATTCTTTAAACGATTTTACTTTATCATGTGGCTGTTGGTTCGACTTTCTTTCATTCCAAAATCGTTCCTTTTCTTTTTTTGATTTTGACATTTTCATACCTCCTAAAATTAATCAATTTTCTTGCCATCTTATCATTTCACAAAAAATGAAAATCTATGTTAATTATTTTTAGAAGGATTGAGCATGAAAATCGTATAAAATTTTAAGTTCTTTCTCTTGGATTTTAAAACGAGCATCCTAGAGCTGAAATGAACATATTCCTATTCAAAATTAAAAGTTGAAGAGCTTCCAAATATTGAATTTCCAGCAATCTCTGTTCAAGTTGTTTACCCTGGTACAGCACCAGATGATATAAATGAGCAGATTACAACAAAACTTGAAAATTCATTTAAATCAATCGAAGGAATTAAGACTCTTTCAAGTTCTTCATTCGAAAGCGTTTCTGTTATTAATTTAGAATTTCCTTTTAATACGGATATGGATAAAGTTGAACAACAAGTAAATACGACTTTAAAGGACGCTGGCTTACCTGAGAATGTAACAACAAAGGTAGACCTTTTTTCGTTCGGATCAGTCCCTATTTATTACATCTCTATGTTTTCAAAAGATAGTTCAAATATTGAATCAACTTTAAATGAAGAAATTGTACCAGCTTTAAATAAAATTGAAGGTGTAAACAGTGTTTCGATAGGTGGAGGAAAATCTACTTCCTTAACGATCGAAGTTGATAAGCAAAAAATTGCAAACTTAGGGCTTTCTTTAACAAGTATTAAAGATCAAATTAATGCAAAATTCCTATCCTTCCCGGCTGGAAAAATAACTGATGGCGATATTAAAATTCCAATTCGAGTCGAAGAAAAATTAGATACACTTCAAAAACTAAAAGATTTAGAATTACAACCTGCATCATTTACTTCTACCGAACCAAATCAAAATGCTCAAACTCCGAAAGTTTTATTAGGAGAAATCGCTAAAATTGAATCAGTAGACTCTAAAGATGAATTAATTCGTTATAACGAAAACGATGCTATTTCAATGGCGATAACGAAGAATCAAGATGCAAATACAGTTGAAGTAGCCGACAAAGTAATAAACGTACTAAATAAGTACAAAAATGAAATTTCATATAAAGTCGGTTATAGTTCTGCTGAAGGCGTAAAGTCATCTGTTAAATCTTTAATTAAAGAAGGTTTATTAGGCGCATTATTCGCCTCATTAGCAGTATTGATTTTCTTACGTAATTTCAGAGCTACATTTATTGCTATTATATCGATCCCTTTATCATTATTAATTACATCGATTTTCTTGCTTAAATTAGATATAACGTTAAATATCATGACCCTTGGTGGTATGGCAGTTGCAGTAGGACGTGTAGTGGACGATAGTATCGTTGTAATTGAAAATATTTTCCGAAGAATACGTAAATCAAAAGATGGCATTTCAAATAATTTAATTTTATCTTCAACAAAAGAAATATTAAAAGCAGTTACATCTTCTACTATTACAACTATTGTAGTTTTCTTACCTTTAGGTGTTGTAGGTGGATTTACTAGTAAAATATTCCTACCTTTTGCTTTAACAATTTTTTTTTCTTTACTTGCTTCATTATTAGTTTCGATAACAATCGTACCAATTTTAGGTCGCTATGCATTTAAAAAAGTGCCACCTGAAGAAAAAGAAGAAAAAATTCAAGTTTGGTACGGAAAAGTGATCGAAAAATCTTTAAATCGTAAATGGATTATCATTGTACTAGCAATTGTATTACTTGCAGGTTCTTTCTCTTTAGTAGGTAGACTTGGTTTCACATTTATTCCAAATGAATCTTCACGATCAATTATTGCTTCTTTAGAATTGCCATCATCAACATCATTAGAAAAAACAAATGATGTTTCATTAAAAATGGAAAAGATGTTCTTAAATATGAAGCAAGTGAAAGAAGTTTCTACTGGTGTTGGTAGCCGGGACTTTATGACTGGCCTAAAAACTGAGAATAAAGCTAGCTATTTTATTAATTTAAAACAAAGTGCAGATGTTGATCAATTTATTAAAGATACAAAAAGTAAAATGGCGAAAGTAGCAGCTTCAGAAGTTCAAGGTGCTAAAGTAGGATTGCAAGAAAACTCTTCTGGTGGTCCACCTTCAAATAATAATGTTGACATCAATTTATATTCTAATAACTTAGTTGCACTTCAAGAAAGTGCAAAAAAAGTTGAAGATTACATGAAAAAGAATGATCACCTAAAATATGTTACGAATAATTTTTCTGAAAAACAAAAACAAGTTATTGTTTCAGTTGATGAGAAAAAAGTTTCTGAAAATGGCCTCTCCGCTGGCATGATCTTAGGCTTAGTTGCAGACCAAACAAACCCAGTCAATATGGGAACATTAAAAATTGATGGTAAAGACCAAAATGTGCAATTAACTTATAATAAAGAACTCTAATCTGTAGAGGATATTAAAAATATTAAATTGCTTGGTAAATTAGGACCCATTAAATTATCAGATGTAGCCGAAGTAAAAGCAGTTGAAACATATTCTGCAATTCAAAAATTAGATGGAAAAGTATTTGCGAAGGTTTCAGCTCAAATAAAGGGAAAAGACATTGCAAAAGTAACAAATGAAGTAATCAATGATGTAAAAAAAGATATAGACTTACCATCTGATGTAACTTTAAAAGGTGGCGGCGGTAGTGATGATACTACTCAAACATTTAAAGACTTAGGTGTTGCGATGGGAGTTGCAATCGGATTAGTCTATTTAACGATGTTAATTACTTTTGGAAAAGCTCGCATTCCATTTATTATTTTATCCGCATTAGTATTTGTACCAATTGGTTCATTTGTTGCACTATTCCTAGCAGGCGAACCGCTTTCGATTAGTGTAATGATTGGTTTACTTATGTTAATTGGGATCGTTACAACAAATGCAATCGTACTAGTCGATCGAATCGGACAAAATATAGAGCAAAAAAGATTACCTCTTCGCCAAGCAATAATCGAAGGAGGTAAAACACGTCTAAGACCTATTTTAATGACCGCATTTGCCACAATAGCTGCATTACTACCTTTAGCATTAACAAAGTCTAGTGGTACACTTATTTCCAAAGGTTTAGCTATTACAGTAATTGGTGGTTTGACTTCATCGACTTTATTAACGGTAGTATTTATTCCGGTTGTATATGAACTGTTCTTTACTAAAAGAACAAAGAAGCATGCTAATTCTGAGGAAACTGCTAAAGTAGTTAATCATTAAATTTGATAAATAGTAAAAGAGAAAGGTAATAATCCAATCCTTTCTCTTTTTGCTTTCATCTTTAATAAATAGTACTTCATCGGCATAAGAATCATTTCTTTTCTAAACCAAATAAAAACTCCGACTATTAAAAAGTCGGAGTAATTCCTTATAAATTTTGATCGTTAACTCCTGCTAGCCATTTTCTAACAGGTTCTAGTGTCTCCTCAATACAGCCATCATTAAATGGAGATTCAAGTTTAGCCTCTTTAACTAAGCCTAAAAATGATTTACTTCCACCTAATTGGCATAGTCCAACATAATCGGACCAAGCTGAATTTCGGTCTTCATGCATTTTATTCCAAAATTGTAATGCACAAATTTGAGCTAATGTATAGTCAATATAATAGAATGGTGATTGGTAAATATGCCCCTGTCTTTGCCATAAACCACCCTTTTCTAAATAACTATTTCCATCATTTGCTCGATGTGGTAAGTATTTTTCTTCTATGCTTTTCCAAAGTCCGTGACGTTCCTCAGGTGTTAAATCAGGATTTGCGTAGATTTCATGCTGGAATTCATCTACTGCCACACCATAACCAATAAAAGTAATTGCACTACTTAAATGTGTAAAATAATATTTTTGTGTATCTTCCTTAAAGAATTCTTCTTGCCAAGGCCATGTGAAAAATTCCATACTCATTGAATGAATCTCACACGCCTCAAAAGTTGGCCAGTTATACTCAGGTGTTTCAAATTTACGACTTTCATAAACCTGGAATGCATGACCAGCTTCATGTGTTAATACGTCAATGTCACCAGATGTTCCGTTGAAATTCGAGAAAATAAAAGGAGCTTTATAGTTTGGAATATAAGTACAATATCCCCCACCTTGTTTCCCTTCCTTAGCAACTAAGTCTAGTAAGTTTTCCTTTAACATAAAATTGAAAAATTCACTTGTTTCTTTTGATAATTCATCATACATTTTTTTACCATTCTCAATAATCCACTCAGGATCACCTTTAGGTGTTGCATTACCAGTTACAAATTCGAATTTATCGTCATAGTAATAAAGTTGATCTACGCCAATTCGGTTAGCTTGTCGTTCTCTTAATTCGGTAGCGATTGGAACAATTGTTTCAAGAACTTGTTCTCTAAACTTCTTAACATCATTTGCATCGTAATCCGTTCTCATCATACGAGCATACCCTAGTTCAATAAAGTTTGAGAAACCAAGTTTGTTTGCAATACGAGTTCGGATTTTAACTAATTTATCGTAAATCTCATCAAATTTATCTTGATTCTGCGAGAAGTATCCAAAGTATGTATCGTAAGCTGTCTTTCTAACCTCTCGATCCTTATCCTCGAAATGTGCTGAGATTTGTGCTAACGTTTTCACTTCATCATAAAACGGAAGTTTAGCAGCCGCTACTAACTTAGCGTATTCAGTCGTTAGTTTATTTTCTTCCTGTAAATCCGGAATTACTTCTTCACTTAGAATTTTCACTTCACATTCAGCTAAAGCAAATAATTGATGGCCATATTTTTCTTCAAGTTGCTCTCTAAACGGAGAACCGATTAATGCTTTATAATATTGTTGCCCATATGATTGGACAATTGGAGTGTTCTCATCAAAAAACGCTTGCTCATCTTCATAAAACTTATCGTTTGTATCAACCGAATGGCGAACTGCACATAAATTTTCCATTGTTGAAAATTCATTTCTTAAATCATTGATTTCATTCATTGCTAATTCTTGTTCATAGACCGTTGAAGCATCATAAAAATTTTGTAGTGAACGTTTAAATTGTTCACCAAAGTTCTTAATACTTGGTCTAGAATACTGGTAATCTTGAAAACCCATGTTAATCCCTCCATTTTTTGTGATATTGCTATTATATAAAAAAACTTCGTGTAAAAAAACCTAAATTTAAATAAATTTCTGAAAATTTAAAAATTATCCACTTAGAACCTAAAACTAAAATTTCAAATATACTAGTTTTTACTAGCATAAATAGTTGTTTTTAAGCGTTAATTGATTGAAAAAAAAAAGCTCCATTAAATGAGAGCTTTTTTAGTTAGACCCATGGTAACCAATTTTCTTCAATAAGTGAATTAAGAAATTTTTTTCTTCATTAGATAGATCACTCATTTGCTCATGTAAAAATTCTTCATGCACAGGAAATATTTCTTCCATTAGTTTATTTCCACTTTCAGTTATTTCTGCATAAATTACTCGACGATCTGCGCTACAAGGATTTCGATAAACTAGACCTTTTTTCTCAAGTTTATCTACCACATAAGTAATACTGCCACTTGCAATTAATATTTTTTCTCCAATATGTTGAAGTGGTTGATTTCCTTTATGATACAAGAGCTCTAGCACTGCAAATTCAGTTGGGTTTAAATTAAAACTAGCAATTGATTTATTTGCAGAATCATTGATCTTTCTATGAGCTCGCGATAATACAATAAATAGCTTTAAAGAAAGCTCTATATCTTTTCTATTTGTCTCTTCCATAATAATACCCCTTCAATTTCTTTTACATTGTTTATTCTATATTTTTATTTTACACTTATTAATCAATCTTAAGATTATTTCAATGAAAATGACTTATTTAATTCCGATAGCAATTTTTTTTGGTATGAAATAATTAACTCGTCCAATTCTTGACTGGCCTTTAAGGTCAAATGTTCGTTTAAACCTTTAGTTTCCGCAAAAAATACCATTTCTTCCCTTTTTAATGAAATAGATAATAATAAACGGCTGAGTTGATATTCATTCATTAGACTGATTCCCTTCTACAGGATGTTTTTTAACAAACCTTTTCATTCATAACCGAATTAATTTTTATTATTCATTCTTTCTAAATTATTTAAAATAGATACAATATGAAACCTACTAAGCAAAATTACCTAGTAGGTTTATTTATTTTATGAAATAGCGCTTATTTCTATCGTTCTTACTTATAAATTAGACGACTTTTTATTAAATCCTGCTTAAAATGATTAATTTTGATTTAAGTGAAATATTCTATAGGCACTTTAATCTAGTAATTGTAGCTATGTACAAATAGTAATGCTCAATTTCTTTATATACAGTATACTCTAAAGAATTTTTATTTAGCAAAACCTACTACAAATGACGACTATTAAAAAATAGTATAATTTTATTATAAAATAAAAAAGCTGAAATGTAATGGAATTTATTTACCACTACTATTTCAGCTTTTTTCGCTTTTATTTAGTTGCCTGCTTTAATTTTATGACCTTGAATCATCATTAGTTTCACTTTATAACTTATTAAAAATTCAATTCCTTCTAGCCACTTCTTCGTTTCTAGTGGGCTTCTCCCCCAAACAGTGATCCCGTGATTTCTAACAAGAACAGCACCAAAATCCTTCGTTAAAAATGGAGTGTATGCACGTTTAAAACTTTCCATGTCCTGTGCATTCTCAATGATTGGAACTTTTATTTTATTTTCAAAATAAGAACTTGTTAAGATATGAATCATTTCATTATTTTCAAGTTCTACATGCCCCTCATCACCAAATAATTCAGAAATAACATTATTATCTACGGTATGTACATGGAGCACACAACTAGCAGATGTTTTTTCGTATATATTTGCATGAACTAAAGTTTCAAGTGACGGCTTTAATACCGTATCAAATACTGGTTCACCAAGATTATTAACTACTATAAATTCTTCATCACAGCGTGCTCTCTTATCCTTCTCATCCGCTGTTACAAGAAATAATAATGGATCGTCTGAAATTTTCATAGACAAGTTTCCACTAGTACCATAAAACCAATCTCTTTTTGCCAAATCACATTTAATATTCGCAAGCTTTTTCCATTGTTCTAAAAATAAACTCATAATTTACACCTCCACTTATTTAGACTATCTATTTGGACACCGTTAAAAATTCAAACTATTCATACTATTTAATAAAATTATGTCATGTGTCGGTCTTCATTGTCAATAGTTCTAAGTAAATGAACAATCATCAATTTTCTACAACTTTTATCCATTTTTGATAGTAATTAATGATTTAATACTTTTTTTACATCCTGATTTGACAGTACTCCTATTTTATTACACAAATAAGTGAAAAATAAAACCTTCTTACTCATATTGTTTATCCTTTCTTTCCCTAGGGAAACTTTTTTGTATTTAGTAAATCATATGTCTTTTTTACAAAAAATGTGAAGAAAATCTACTTTAAAATCTGGCAAGTTTCAGTTAGACGAAGTCACTTTAAGGCGGTAAATATTTTGGAGAAGGTACGAACTAAAATCCCCTAATAAATAAGTAATTTGATATTTGGATCGCTTCTTTTCATCATTCATTTTCTATTTCGCTTTTGAAAATTTAGTAATCTCAATATTTTATGATAAAATAAATCGATAATAATTTAGAACGAGGTATATAAATGAACATTGTTTTAGCAACATTAAATGCAAAATATATCCATACTAATTTGGGTATTCGATACATTAAAGCGTATGCTCAGCCTGAATATGATATAGAGCTTGCAGAATATACAATTAAAGACCCAAGTCTTAACATCATCACTGACTTATATAAACGTAAGCCAAAAATACTTGGTTTTAGCTGCTATATTTGGAATATCGAACAAACAATTGAAGTCATCCGTATGTATAAAAAAATTGATCCTTCCGTTATTATTTTTGTTGGCGGACCAGAAGTAAGCTATGATGTGAATTATTGGTTAGATCGCGTAAAGGAAATTGACATCATTACGATTGGTGAAGGAGAAATTACGGTTAAGAAATTAATTAAAGCTATTGAAAATGGGAATGATTTCACTTCCATCAATGGCATTGGTTATCGAGATGAAGGAAAAAATATCATTAAACCACAAACCGAAAAATTAGATTTAACAACTATTCCTTCCCCATATCGATTTAAAGAAGATTTACCATTTCTAAGTAAAAGAATTCAATATATCGAAACAAGCCGAGGTTGCCCATTTAATTGCCAGTTTTGTTTATCTTCAATTGAGGTTGGGGTGCGATATTTTAATCGAGAGGTGATCAAAGATGATATTCGTTATCTTATGGCAAATGGAGCGAAGGTTTTTAAATTCGTAGACAGAACGTTTAATATAAGTCGTAGTTATGCAATGGATATGTTCCAATTTTTAATTGACGAACATGTGGAAGGAACGGTATTCCAGTTTGAAATTACTGGTGATATTATGCGACCAGAAGTCATCGAATTCTTAAATCAAAATGCTCCTAAAGGCTTATTCCGATTTGAAATAGGTGTTCAATCTACAAATGATGCTACAAACGAACTAGTTATGAGAAGACAAAACTTTGAAAAGCTTTGCAGAACTGTCACACTTGTACGAGATGGCGAAAAAATAGATCAACATTTAGATTTAATTGCTGGTTTACCTGAAGAGGATTACAATTCATTCCGTCAAACATTCAATGACGTTTTTGCATTAAGGCCGGAAGAGCTGCAACTAGGATTCTTAAAAATGCTAAGAGGCACTGGCGTACGATTAAGAGCGCATGAACATGATTATGTGTATATGGATTATGCTCCTTATGAAATATTAAGTAATAATGTATTACCCTTTGACGATATTGTAAAAATTAAGCAAGTTGAAGACGTACTTGAAAAATATTGGAATGACCATCGAACAAATAGTACGATTGAATATTTAATTAAAAATGAGTTTGAAAGTCCATTTGATTTCTTCCAATTATTTGGTTCATATTGGGAAGAAAGAGGTTGGTCAAGAATCGGACACCAGCTTGAAGATTTATTTAAGCGTCTAAATGAATTTTTAACTCACTATCAAATTAAAAACGAGACAATCGTTAAAGATATTATGAAAATTGATTATTATTTAAATCATAAATATAAACCGCGTAAACCTTGGTGGGACGAAGTAACAAGCCATGATTTTGCGAAGGATATTTATAAGCGAATTATCGAAAATCCTGAATATTTAGGTTCGGATTTTATTTCACTTAATTTAAATGAAAAAGAAATTTATAAGCATACAATGATTGAGTCACTTTCATTTGATATCGAACATTTCTTATTAACTGGAGAATATAGAACTGGTAATTATGCGATGCTGGTTTATTTCTCTCCTAAAACATTATCGCCTTCATTTTTTACAATTGAAGAATAAGTAAAAGAGGACAATATTCATTTTGGATATTGTCCTTTTTGTATTGATTTTACTATTTAGCAAATAATAATTTGTAAGTAGAGGTGATATATAATGAAGAGAAAAAATGAGAAAACAGAAATCGATTCACCGGTAATGAATGATACTTTACCCCATATTTCAAGTTTTCCTTCTTTTAAAGGGACAGACATTAAAATGGAAGAACCTTTTGTAAATTCAAAGGGTGTAGTAATTGGAGACAGTAAGTATAGCTCTCCTAACTCTCCATTAAATAATTGGTCTGAAGATGTTGATCCATCAGTTATGGCAGGTGACGAATGGGTTCATCCAACAAATGATATTGGTTGGGCAAGTGCAGAAAACACTGACCTATTAGAATCAAAAAAGAGAGAACAACCTGCAAAACAATTTATGCATCCACAGCATGAAACGACGGACTGATGAAGTGCAAGATTTAGGGGATAGGAAGAAAGTATCATTTCTCCTATCCCCTATTTTATCTTTAAAATAGTCTGATATTAATTTCGCCCTTTTTTTGAACTAGTAGCATATGTAATTGTGCTCTGTGATGAGTGAAGTGAACTAAAATCTCTAATAACCATTCAAATTTTGAATATTGAAGACCCCAATATGAAGTAGTTTTTTCAACTAAATCTTTTACTTTCATATTAAAGTAGAATTCCTTTAAGTCTTGAAAATTATTTTGTAATAAACTTTTCATTTCAACTAGTGATTTACATTCAACCCCGGTATAGTATTTAACCATCATTTCTTGACTAACACCGCTCATAATTACCATATCAGCACCAATAAGTTCACATAGATGCTGGACTAACTCCCCGATCGATTTCTTGTCCTCAACAGGTCGGAAATTTAAATCCTCCTCATTAATTAAATCAATCATTTCTAAAACACTCTTTACACATAAACTCAATTGATGAATCACATTTTCAATATACATAAGTTGGGCGGGACAAGAATGGCGGAATAGTTTTAGATCAACCCCTCAATTAATTACCAACCTTCCCCCTTTTCCTCCTTTCCTGCTTAACCTCTACCTTTTTTTATCCGTCATATAACCCTTTCCTACTGAATAGACTTGTACCATATAGGAGGGATATTAATGAGAACATTGGCTTGGCATGAAACCCTAGAATTACATGAAATTGTTGCTACAACTACTTACTACTTATATAAGCTTAAAACAAATATAAAAAATATAACAGATTCCGGATTAAAAGAATTATATAAAACTTCTATTACATTGTTTGAAAATAACTTACGGGAATTACTTATATTTATGAGCAATATTACGATTGGGGAAAGGGATGAAGCAAGCGATAAATTAGCAAGTGAAATGAGTGCAGAAGATTTATTATCAGCAACAAAAGTATTAACAAAAATGTATGCGCATGCGCTTACAGAAACAGCTACTCCTGATTTAAATAATTTATTTATTAAGCATCTTGTATCGGTGAACAATTTGCATACTCAAATTTTTAGCTATTTATCAAAGCAAGGTCAATATTCCGTATTTAATATTAATAAGTTAATCGAAAACGATGCTAAAAAAGCTATGGATGTCATAAATATGCCGTATTAAAAAATGGACGTAATAGAACGTCCATTTTTTAATCTTTGTTGAAGTTTTTATTAGATAAGTCAGTGACCTTTTCAGCTGCTATGTTGTGATACCTTTTCGTATTTTCAACTAATTTTATCAAATTAAGATAAGTTTGCTTAGCCCCTAATACAAGTAATGGAACCCCAATAAAATCGATATGTAAAAATCTTGATGTAAAACCACCTAAAGTCATAGCTAATGGGACTGTTGGCGATGTACTTGATAAAATAATCTTATCTTCCTCATTTAATAAGATTTTTCCTAAACCTTCGATCGCTGTCGGCACATTTTTAGTATATCTTTTTGCTACTGTATACACTTGGTCCCCATTTTCATCTTCACCGTGATAAAATAGTTTTCCACCATCTTTAGGTTTTAGCTTATTAAATAAGTAGGTATTCTTTACTTCCTCCGTTGTCGGCTGGCGATCAAGTGGTAATTGCTTTAAATGATACGCAGCAGCCAAAGGTGAAGAATGTGTACCTCCAAAACAGTAATAAATATAATATTTCATTTATCTCATCCTCAAATTTTTATATTAATACGTATGTAAATGTAATTGTTTTGAATCCCATTCTGCAAAGCATACTTGTTTAAGTGATAAATTTGACTCAGAAAGTTTTTTATGAACCCACTTTTCATCTTTTTTCAACGAGTTAAGAGCTCTTTTAATTATTTTCCCATCACTAATTACAACCACAGGTAAAAATTCTTTTTCCATTTGAATTTTTAAATCTTGTTTAGTAGGCGTGTCGAAATTTGATTTTTTCAAGACACTAATCGTACCGTCATTTTCTAAAATAGCATACGCAACTTCACTGACTGCAAAAGTATCCTTTGCTCTTAGCAATTGCATCAATTGGTCAGTGTCCAAACGATTTCTCTTCAATTCTTTCCATTGAATTGCTCCGTGTTTAATTACAACTGAAGCATCACCTTCTAAGAACTTTCTTGCCCACATTGACTTTTGTGTCAAGACCTCAGTAAAAAATATTAAAGCACCCCAAACAAAAATACTAAAAAGAATTTTTGGTAGATTTGCTTCTTTATCATATATTCCATCCCCTAGTATATTTCCTAACACTAGTGACGAAATCAAGTCAAATGGCGTTATTTGTGTAATTTGTGTTTTTCCATTAATTTTAACGACAATAAAAAGAGCTATATAACCTAAAAACAACTCTGTAAACATTTCATGATAACTCATGTAATACACTCCTATATGTTTATTACCTATTAAATTTTCTTACTACTTTACTCTTTTTATACATAAAATTGGTAATTGATTAACATTCTAATTAAAATTTATTGATCCATATAAATAGATGCGTCTGGATGAGAGCCGACAGTAACTAGATCTTTTAATATTTTAGCTAATATATAACTATAAACCGTTCCATTGCCACCATAGGCCATTAAAAAAAAGCAATTAGGATATTCAACGTATTGTCTAATCATTGGTAAGCCTGAATGTGTGCCTCCAAATGTACCAGTCCAATAATATTCTGCTTTAGCTTCTTTATAATGAGGAAATAACTCTATTAAATTTTTTATAAGCTGTTCTTTTTTATGGAATAACATAGATTCACGTTTTTCTGGTATTATTGTAGGTTCGTCAAGTCCTCCGACAATTATTCTTCCTTCAACTGTAGTCCGGAAATATAAATATGGCCTTGCCGTCTCCCAAATTAAACAATTTTCATACCATGCATTGTTTTTCTCAACTAGAGGTTGTGTTACAATCGCAAATGTTGAAGTTAAAATTGCATTTTTCTCACTTTTTACCTCCATCGATTCATAGCCTCCAGCAAAAATAACTTTTTTTGCTCGAACCGTATGTTTATTCTTAGTAAAAAGTTGTACCCCTTCATCTGTACCGATGATCCGAGTTACCTCTGTACCCGAATACACCTTCAATCCTCGTTTCAGAGCATATAAAAGTAAACCGCGTGCGCATTTATATGGATTTACTTCTGCGTCATCCCCAGTGAATAGTGCAACTTCCTTTGTAAAATTAAACTTTTCTTCAATTTGCGATTTTGTATATCGTTCAACATTAAAACCATTTTCTTTTAATGTTTTATATTCCAAATCAATCATTTCTTTACCATCTAAATTACTAGCATAATATAAACTTTTTCTTTTTATAAAATCAGGATTAATATCAATTGTTTTTGACATTTCTTCAAGACCTTTAATTGCCTCTACACATAATTGATAATGACGGACAGCTTTTTCTTTTCCATATGAATTAATAAACGAATTTAAAGTTTTGTCATTTGAATATTGTAAGAGCCCCGTATTTGCACTAGTACTTCCCTGTACTACTTTTATTCGTTTATCTAGTAAAACGACTTTAGCTCCTGTTTGACTTAAGAAATATGCACATAAACTCCCTGATTCACCACCTCCAACTATTACAAAATCACAATCTAGATCTTCACCGAGTGGCTTTATATTTTCAAGTTCAGGATGTGAATCAGTGTAAGTCGTTGGCCAATACAAGACCCCGCTAATACTTTTCACGTCTTCAATTCTCCTTTCTTTTAGATTCTATTTAAGGTAGTTTTTGCCAGTTGAATAAAAAAAATCCCACTTTTTTAAAAGTGAGATTTTTTAACATAATATAATATGAATGATTTTCTAGAAATATACTGAAATTATGATCTTTCAGCTAACCATTTACCAATTGTTGGATATGTCGTTTTTAATGAAACAGGTCCATACATGATTGATACATGGCCCGATGGAATCGAAACATACTGCTTATCTACGCTAGAAATATGCTCATTTAAAGCTTCAACCTGGCAAGGCATCGCAATATGGTCTTTCGTAGCAGATATATTTAAAACATTAGCTTTAATGTTAGATACATCTACTTTTCTTCCTCTAATTTCTAAGTCACCGCTTAATAACTTATTTTGTTGGTAAAACTCTCTAATCCATTGGCGATATGCTTCACCTGGGAATGGAATACCATCTGTAACCCATTTTTGCATTAACTGCCATGATTTAATAAATTTTGTATTATCAGAGCGATCCAATAATGTTACATAAGGCCCAACAAAATTCGTAACTGGTTTTAACATTTTGTTACCAAAATCGATCATTTCAGGAGGTATATTCCCTAATGTATCAACAGCTTTATCAAGTGCAAAGTATTTCTCATTTAAAAATGCACCATATAATCCTGTATCTGAAAAATCGAATGGACTAGTTACAAAAATTAAGTTTTTAATTGGTGCATTTTCATAAAGTGATGCGTAAATACTTGTTAAAGTACCACCCATACAATAACCTAACATCGATAATTCTTTTGCACCTGAAAAACGAAGTACCTTATTTACCGCTTTTGCAATATAGTCGTGAATAATATCGTCAAATTTCAAATGACGATCTTCATGAGCAAAAGTTCCCCAATCTAATAAATAAACATCAAATCCTTCATTAACAAGATACTCAACAAAAGAGTTCCCCTTTGTTAAATCAAGAATATACGGTTTATTAATTAGAGCGTAGATAAGAAGGATTGGAGTCTTTTTTACCTTTTTTGTAGTTGGAATATAATGATATAATTTACTTTTATTTTTCGTCCAAATCACTTCTTTAGGAGATTGACCTACTAAAGGTTCTCCCTCTTTTATAAGAATATCTGCAGTTTTCTTCAATCTTTTGTATGATTCTTTTAATCCGCTCGGAAGCGATTCCGTAGCTTCTTCTAACAATTGTGAATTAAACACACATTTCCCCCCTTTTGATCTTAAAAAAGGTAATCTATAAGTTAGACTTAAACGTAAAGTCCGCCATTTACATTAATCTGTTGACCAGTAATGTACTCTCCACCTTCACATAAGTAAATAACAGCTTTAGCAATCTCTTCTACAGTACCAAATCTTCTCTTTGGTATTCTTGATTTAATTTGCTCTTTTACATTTTCTGGAATTTCGTTCACCATGTCAGTTTCAATAAATCCTGGACATACAGAATTTACTGTAACGTTTGTTTTAGCTAATTCAAGTGCTAATGATTTAGTAAATCCAATCATACCAGCTTTTGCAGCAGAATAGTTTGTTTGGCCGAATCCGCCTGCCTGACCAATAACTGATGAAATATTAACGATACGAGCGTTATCAGATTCAAGTAAGTATGGTAAAGCAGAATTACAAGTGTTATAAACACTGCTTAAATTTACATCAATAACCTCATGCCAATCTTCTGCACTTAGTTTTCTGAAACTACGGTCTCTAGTAATACCAGCATTATTCACAATAATGTCTAATCGTCCAAAATGCTCAACCGTACGATCAATTAATGCTTTCGCTTGATCTAAATCAGCAACATTAGCTTGCACTGCTAACGCTTCATAACCATTTTCAAAAAGTTCATCTACAACTGCTTTTGCGTGTGCTTCACTGTTATTATAATTGATTACAACTTTTGCGCCTTTTTCTGCTAAAGCAAATGCTATACCTTTTCCTATCCCTTTTGCTCCACCTGTTACGATCGCTACACGATTTACTAAATCCATTATCATTTCTCCTTTTTTAACTAATTATTGGTTTGTTGGTTGTTTAGTCGTTAATTGTTGTAAAAGTTGTTCAATGTTAGCCATTGAAGACTTTAGTTGTTCAATGCTTTCCATTGAAGACTTTAATTCACTAACTTGTTGATGAATTGATTTGGTTTCAGCTTTCAATTTTGAAAGATCTCGTTTAACTGTCACTATATCTAACTCTTTTTTCAATGCTGCTACATCTAACTCGGGTTGGGAATCTAAATATAATTGATCTTCTAATGTATCTACTTTCGATTCTAAATTAATCACTAAGCTAGCTACATTTGCGATATCTTCTTTAGAAGCAATATTTGAAGCCTCTAAGAAAGTTTTTGATTGATCATTCAACATCTTTTTACAGAATAGATTAAAATCTATTACAGAACCCATCCACTCTGAAAATTCTTCTTTCTGAACATACTCGTTCATCATTTTTCCAAAGTATTTTTCATTTACATCATACATTTGCTTCCACATTTTCAATGGATCTGAATAATTTTGCTCTGACATGTTAATCCCCCTCACTACTTTTAAGTATAGAAAACAAGCTAACGACAAAACAATCCAATGTTTTCGCGATATTTCTACATCTCCTGTCGAAATTTGTTTTTTAATATTCATTATATTTAAAATACATTGACAATAAATTTAACTAAGTGTAAATTACACCTAAGGGATGATGATTCCATTACTACGATATAGGGGGGAACATAACTTTATGACAACAAATGAAAAGGAAACAAGTAAAAAAAATAAAAACGAAACCTCTGAATCGATTACATTGCCTAAAAACTTCTTAGTTCCCTTTCTACTTCTTAGCCTTAAGCAATGGAATATGCATGGCTATAAATTAATGCAAGTATTATTTGATTTAGGTTTTACAACGCTTGATTCAAGTAATGTTTATCGAATTCTAAGACAACTTGAAAAAGAAAGTTATATTAAATCTAGTTGGGAATATGGAATGGAAGGTCCGGCAAAGCGAATTTACTCAATTACAGATGCCGGAGAGGAATATCTAAAAACTTGTCATAATTCATTTACTCAATATAATCAGATGCTCCAAACATTTTTTTCGATTTACACAAATTCATTCTTTCCTTTTAGCAACTCTGATCAAAGTTTTAAAGATGATTGAAATTGCAGCAATGCATTCAATAATAAATTTTTTTGGAGGAAACACTAATGACTGAAAAAACAATCGAATTACAAACTGAACTTGCAGCTGAGAATTTTCAAAAAATGCTTCAATATTTGTTAGACAATCAATTACAAATTCAACAATGGACTGAGTCTTTATTTCAAGAACAAGCAAAACAATGGAAAACTTTGAACGAGCAAGTTCAAGTTCAACAACAAGAGTCTTACGAGCAGTTCCAAGAAATGATTAAGTTATTAAATGAAATTAAGCCTTCAATTAATCAAGAAACTTATGAAAAAACTTGGAAAAAATTAGTTGATCAGTTTGCTCCATTTCAATCTTTATGGACAAATATGAATATGAATCAAAACCCATATCAACCGTTTTTTCAAGCAATGAGTACATTTTCAAATCAACAACAACAATTTTTTCAACAAATTTTTAAACAACCATTAAATAACACACCTTACACTGCTTGGACGAACATGTACCAACAGTTCCAAAAAACACAAGAAGATTGGTTTAAAAACTTACAAGAATTCTCATTCACAAAACTATAATCAATATACTTAAACAATTTTCTTGATTAGCTAGACATTTCATCAAGGAGAGGATGAAACAAAATGAATGTTTTCGAAAGTGCAAGAAATGTACAGGAATTTCATTTTGACTCCATTTCAGTTGGTGACGAAGCTACTCTTGAAGTTAAAATTACTGCAGAGTTAATTGAACAATTTGCTGCAATTTCAACAGATGTAAATCCAATTCACTTATTAGATGATTTTGCAAAAGAAAGCATCTTTAAGGAAAGAATTGCACATGGCATGTTGATTTGCAGCTTTATTTCCTCAGTACTAGGTACAAAACTACCCGGCAAAAACACCATCTACCTATCTCAAGAAGTTTTTTTCAAAGCACCAGTAAAAATTAATGACACCATTAAAGTAATTGTCAGTGTTGTACGAAAAAGAGATGATAAAAAATTATTAACGCTTCAAACGAATGTATATAATCAAGAAAATGTACTCGTTGTTGAAGGATCAGCGTTGGTTAAAAAGTTAACATAACCCTAATATGACTGTATTTACCAAGCATGAGAAAACCCAAAATGTAAAAAATAGAATTGTAAGCTATTACTTACAGAAAGGGAGATTATCATCATGACAAGAACGAATAAATTATTAGTTCCAGGTGTAGAACAAGCACTTGATCAATTTAAATACGAAATCGCTAACGAATTTGGTGTAACTTTAGGATCTGATACAACTGCACGTTCAAACGGTTCTGTTGGAGGCGAAATCACTAAACGTTTAATTGCTCAAGCGCAAAGTCATTTAAAGGGTCAATGATTAAAGAAAAACAAACTATATAAAATGGCTTAATATAGGGGGAGATTTGATTCTTCCCTTTTTATTTTTAATTTTTTTGGAAGAAAATAGCAATTTTTATCTTAACTAGTTGTATAGACAAGTTAAAGCTTTTAAGTTATTATTGAAAGCGTAATCATTATAAAAATTTTCGGAGGGAAAATAATATGCTTAGTTTCTTACAACGTATTGGTAAAGCATTAATGCTACCAATCGCTGTCCTTCCTGCTGCAGGACTTTTACTGCGCTTTGGACAACCCGATCTACTAGACATACCGTTTATGGCGGCTGCTGGTAATGCAATTTTCTCTAATCTTCCATTAATCTTTGCAATCGGTGTTGCAATCGGTATTTCAAAGGATGGAAATGGAGCCGCCGGTCTTGCAGGTGCAATCGGTTACTTTGTATTAACTGCAGGAACAACAACGATAAATAAAGATATTAATATGGCTGCCCTTGGTGGTATTATTACAGGGGTTGTAGCTGGTCTTCTTTACAACCGTTTCAGTGGTATCAAATTACCTGAATGGTTAGGATTCTTTAGTGGACGACGATTCGTTCCAATTATAACGTCAGCTACTATGCTTATATTAGCAGGAATATTTGGATATGTATGGCCTGCTATTCAAGATGCAATTAACTCTGTTGGTAACTGGATCATTGATATCGGTCCAATCGGAGCTGCAGTATTCGGTTTCTTAAACCGTATTTTAATCCCACTTGGATTACATCACGTATTAAATACAATTTTCTGGTTCAACTTAGGTGACTTTACAGATGCTGCTGGTAAATTAGTTCACGGTGACTTAAACAGATTCTTCGCTGGTGACAAATCTGCTGGTGCATTCATGACTGGTTTCTTCCCTATTATGATGTTTGGTCTTCCAGCTGCTGCATTTGCAATGATCGCTGCTGCAAAACCAGAAAGACGTAAAACTGTTGCAGGTATGTTTATTGGTCTTGCTTTAACATCTTTCTTAACAGGTATTACTGAACCAATCGAATTTGCATTCATGTTCATTGCTCCAGTACTATATACGTTCCATGCAATCTTAACAGGTTTATCATTGGGTATCGTAAATGCTTTAGGAATTAAAGACGGCTTTACATTCTCAGCTGGTTTCATGGACTACATTCTGAACTACAATATTGCAACTAAACCAATACTGTTACTCCTAATCGGTTTAATCTTTGGTGTAATTTACTTTGTAGTGTTCTACTTTGCAATTAAGAAATTTAACATTAAAACACCAGGTCGTGAAGACGAAGAAGTTGAAACTGATGAAGTAACAACTGAAATTGGTGATTCATTATACCTACAAGCTCTAGGTGGAAAAGAAAACTTAACAAATATTGATAACTGTACAACTCGTTTACGCTTACAAGTAAAAGATGCTTCTAAAGTAAATGAAGCTCTTCTTAAAAAAGCAGGTGCTCGTGGAGTTATTAAATTAGACGATAAAAACGTACAAGTAGTTGTAGGTACAAACGTAGAGTTTGTTGCTGAAGACTTGAAAAAACAAGTTAAATAATTGATCTTAAAAGCTTGTCCATATGGGCAAGCTTTTTTTTGCTTATTTGGGGTTCATGGGTTAGATAGGCCAATCCTTGAAGATTACTAACTCATAAGGGCTTTATGATGAACTAGATCAGCTAAATCTTGAATTATACTTCCTCATAAGGGCTTCATGAGGCACTAGATAAGCTAAATCATGAATCTTACTTCCTCATAAGCGATTCATGAGGCACTAAATAACCTAAATCTTGAATTATACTTCCTCATAAGTGGTTCATGAGGCACTAAATAAGCTAAATCATGAATTATACTTCCTCATAAGCCATGAGGAACTAAATAACCTAAATCATGAATTATACTTCTCATAAGCAGTTCATGAGGCACTAAATAAGCTAAAACTTGAATCATACATCCTCATAAAAGGTTCATGAGGAACTAGATAGGCTAAAACTTGAGTATTACCTACTATAAATAGTGAAAAAAGATCAAAATACCTTTATTATATTGAAGCGAACTTTACATTAAATGCATATTTCTTTAATAAAATAAACAAAGGGATTTAATTTACATAAAGTAGGTGGCTAAAATGGAAAGAACATACTTTATTACTGGATTTCCTGGATTTATTTCGAAGCATTTACTCCTCAAAATTCTTGATAATGAAATGTCTTTTCAAAAAATTTATTTACTCGTTCTTCCTAATACTGAAAAACCATGCCGAGACTTCTTATTTACATTAGATCAAAAGTATCCAGATTACGCTCTTTTAAAAATAGAACTATTAAGTGGTGATATCACAAAGAAAAACTTTGGGCTCAGCCTAAAAAACCTTAATGTACTTATTAATGATCTAACGGACTTATTCCATTTGGCTGCAATTTACGACCTTGCAGTCCCTAAAAAGATTGCATATGAAGTAAATGTGAAAGGAACAATAAACGTAAATGAATTTGCTCTTAAACTGAAATCTTTGAAGCGATACACCTATTTTAGTACTAGCTATGTCTCGGGAACTCGTGAAGGAAAAATTTATGAACATGAGTTAGAAATGGGACAAACATTTAAAAACTTTTATGAAGAAACGAAGTATTATGCTGAAATAGAAGTTGAGAAACTAAAAACACAACTTCCAATCACCATAATAAGACCAGGAATTGTAGTTGGTCACTCAGAAACTGGTGAGACAAGTAAATTTGATGGACCATATTTCATTTTAAATTTCTTCACAAAACTTCGCTATTTACCTATACCTCAAATAGGTAAAGACAATGCTTATTGCAATTTCATTCCCATTGATTATTTAATTAATGCTGTTTACTATTTGAGTCATGCAGAAATCGGAGTTAACAAAACTTATCAAATTACAGATCCCTCTCCCTACCTTGTACAAGATGTTTATAAAGATTTTCTTTCCTATTATTTAAACAAAACTACCGTGGGCAATATTCCAATTAAATTTATTAGTCCTCTCCTATCAATTCCATTCATTAGACGATTACTTAAAGTTGAAAAAGAAGTTTTATCTTATTTTAATTGTAAATCCGAGTATGATTGTATGAATACCTTAACTGATCTACAAAATACAAATATTAAATGCCCGGACTTTAAGGATATCCTTCCTGTTATTACAAATTATTATAACGTTCATAAGTCAGTGATAGAGAAGCATGTATTAATTAGGTAAACCGGGTTATGGAATTTCTCTTCTATATATATGAAGGAAAAGTTTAAAGGACACTAATTTAATTAGTGTCCTTTTATCTATAAATAAATCTATGTAATTTAGTGTTTTGTATCTTTTCTTCTATTATTAATGATTTTTTTCATAATCCATTTTAAAAACGCAAAGTATGTGCAATAAACCTCTTCTTTATATAATCTAATCCATTTCTTTCCTAAATCGCTGCTTATAATCTAGGGATATTTGTAGAGATTGCTGATGTTTACATTCTTTTAATCATTCCTCAAAAGATCTTGCCAATATAAAATCGTATGGAACAGCCTAGTATCATCAATAAATAATTTCAAATTATTCACCCTCAATACGTTCATTACAGAATGATTACAATCGTAACTGGATAACAACAAAACTGGATTTTTCTTCCTGTATTATAACGTGAAAATATGACGTTTTCTTAACTTCAAACTTTTTTAATGGAAATTTTAAGCAAAAGTTTATGATACTCATTTAATATTATTCTAGTAAAATAGTTGCCATAACAACGATTTAATTTGTTTCTGTACTAAAACAGTACTACCAAAAAAATCCTCAAATTTTGCTCCCCATTATTTCCCATAATTATGTCATCCGTTTTCATGCTAAAGTATTACTTGTACAGCGAGACAATAACCAAACAAATGGAGGAATAAGACATGAAAAAAGTAATCTCATTATCAACATTGGCTGCTACTCTACTAGTGGGTGCTCCTGTAAGTGCAGTACACGCGGATACAATTAATAAGGATACAAAAGCATATACTCAAAAAGTTGATTTAAATAATGTATTATTTAGCTACTTTAATCTACCAAGCTTAAACACTAGTAACGGTAAAATAGATTTATCTAAATTTGGTATTGATATGACGAAGCTTCAAGATTCAATTAAACAACAATTAGAAGCTCAACTAAAACAAGGTAATAGTTCAAATACAACTACAAAACCAACAGTACCAACGACGCCAGCTACACCGGTTAAACCATCAACACCAACAACAAAACCGACGGTACCAACTACACCATCTAAACCAACAACACCGTCACCAGCAACACCAGCAACACCAGCAACACCAGCACCATCAACACCAGCAAATTCAGCATCATTATCAGCTTATGAATCAAAAGTAGTTGATTTAACAAATGCTGAACGTACAAAAGCTGGTTTAAAACCGTTTACTGTTAATGCAACATTATCTAAAACAGCACGTTTAAAATCACAAGATATGACTGACAAAAATTACTTTGATCACACTTCACCGACTTATGGATCACCATTTGATATGATGAAACAATTCGGAATCACTTATAGCTATGCAGCAGAAAACATTGCTAAAGGTCAAAAAACACCTGAAGAAGTAGTTACTGCTTGGATGAACAGTGCTGGTCACCGTGCTAATATCTTAAATCCTAACTTAACTCAAATTGGTGTTGGTTATGATTCAAGATCAAATGCTTGGACTCAACAATTTATCGGTAAATAATAAATAACATTGTATAAAGCTGTATTAAAAGTAGTCCGTTTTTACGGACTACTTTTTTATTATGTGAAAATATTTTTGATGTATTCAAACATTATTTGATTGATCCTCGTACTAACTTTCTTCGCAAACTTTCCATCAAAGAAGAATCAATCTCTTCGATTGCAGAGTTATTTTTTCGAACCCCAGAACCGAAATGTATTTCTTCTACATTCGTAAATTCAATGAAGTCTGATACATTTTCAATAGATAATCCGCTTCCTGCTAAAATTTTTAGATTCGATTTATTTGTCAGTTCGATCATATTTTTTATTGTTTCTTTTCCATCAATTGCACTAGCAACACCGCCTGATGTTAATACATGCGTAATCTCAGGGTATTGTTTTAATGTATCGATAGCTGATAACAGATCATTTGATTCATCTATTGCTCTATGAAATGTAAAGTTCATTTCTTTTACTCGAGCTGTTACTTTTTTTAAAAGATCTTCATCAATTGTATTCTCTTTAGTCAAGGCTCCAAAAACGATACCAGCTGCTCCGAGCTCATTACATACATCAATATCGCTTAAGATTACTTCTTGATCATACTGATCATATAAAAATGAACGACTATGTGGTCGAATCATGACATGCACTGGAATAGAGACACTTTGAACAACCTGTTTAATTGTCGCGTAACTTGGTGTCAATCCTCCCTCTTTTATTCCAGTTACTAATTCAATTCGATTTGCCCCAAACCTTTCTGCATCTAATGCATCTTTTACGTTTGTGGCAATGACTTCTAATAACATTTCATTCATCTCACTTTTCATTAAGTAGTTGTTTTACGTCCGACGGGTATGGGATATCAATCGATAAATTTTCTTTCGTAAAAGGATGTATAAATTGTACATTACTAGCGTGTAATCCTTGACGTTTCAATAATTTTTGTTTCCCACCATACAATAGATCACCAATTAATGGATGACCTAAAAAACTTAAATGAACTCGGATTTGATGTGTTCGACCAGTTTCTAACTGACATTCTAATATCGTTATATTCAAATTTGATATATAGCTTATTTTTTTATAATGTGTAATTGCTTTATCGCCTTTTGGTGAAACCCTTCTTCTGGTAGGATGATGTCGATCCCTTCCAATCGCTTCATTTATTGTACCTTTAGGTAATTTTACATTCCCTTCAACAATAGCAGTATAGGTACGTTTTATTTTACGTTGACTTAACATCGAATCTAGAATTGAACTACTTAAAGCATGTTTAGCAAATACGACTCCACCGGTAGTGTCTTTATCGAGGCGGTGTATATGGCGTACTTTTGTTTTTAATCCATTTTCTTGAAAATGAAATGCTACCCCATTTGCTAATGTATTTAACTGTCCTTTTTCATTTGGATGTGTATCGACTCCAAACGGTTTATTAACAATAAGTAAATGTTCATCTTCGTAGCAGACCTCTATGGATTGTTCTTGTGGAATTACACCATATTCCTCTTCTATGTACAATTGCATTTCAACTTGGTCACCACACAAAAGGATTGTATTCCAAGGTTTAACTTCTCCGTTAATCCTACAACCTTTTGCCATCCTTAATTCATGTAGCAACTTCTTTGGAAACTGCCACACATATTTTAAATATGACTCCACTGTTTGATTATTATGCTCAACACCTATTATTACCTTAAACCATGGATTTTGTTGCTTTAACTCCATCTTTAATCACCACTTTCAATATGACTATTATATCAAAATATAATTAGTCAAAAAAGAAGCACCTGTTTAGGTGCTCCCATACTGCCCGCCAAACGCTCGCTTTCTTCGTTGCTTCGCCTGTCTGCGGTGCTCATTACCGTCTAGGGTAACTCAGCTCCTCACCAGGCTTCACTCCTCGAAAGACAAACGCTTGCAATCAGTCTGAAACTCAAGTTTTTAGTTAATGAATTAACATCCTTTGAAAGCATTCAGATAAACTTCTTCTAATTCTTTTACTAGAGGTAGTTTTGGATTTGCAGTAGTACATTGATCTTCGAAAGCACGATCAGCTAAATATGAAACTTTTTCTAAAAATTCTTTTTCAGTAACACCTTGTGATTCGATGCTCATATTAATATTTAATTCCTTAGATAACTTAATAACTGCTGTAATTAAACTTTCAACGCCCTCTTCAGTAGTTGATGCTGGAAGTCCTAGGAAACGAGCAATTTCAGCATATCGTTCATCTGCAATGAAATGCTTATATTTAGGGAATGCTGTAAATTTAGTTGGTTTTTTTGCATTATATCTTATTACGTGCGGCATTAAGATTGCATTTGCTCTGCCATGAGGGATATGGAATTCCGCTCCAATTTTATGCGCTAAACTGTGGTTAATTCCTAAGAACGCATTTGCAAATGCCATACCTGCGATAGCTGATGCATTATGCATTTTTTCACGAGCTTCAAAATCGTTTCCATTTTCATATGCTTTAGGCAAGTATTTAAATACTAATTTTATAGCTTGTAAAGCTAATCCATCTGTATAATCATTTGCTAATACACTTACATAAGCCTCAATTGCATGTGTTAATACATCCATACCTGTATCCGCTGTAATGCTTTTAGGAACAGTTGATACGAATTGAGCGTCAATAATTGCAACATCAGGCGTTAATTCATAATCAGCTAAAGGATATTTAATATTATTAGCTTTATCAGTAATTACAGCAAAAGGTGTAACCTCAGAACCCGTACCAGAAGTAGTCGGTATTGCGACAAACTGAGCTTTACGACCTAATTTAGGGTATTTATAAGCTCTTTTTCGAATATCTAAGAATTTTTGTTTCGGTCCGTCCAAAGTAGTTTCCGGGTATTCAAAGAACATCCACATACCCTTGGCTGCGTCCATAGCTGATCCACCACCAAAAGCGATAATTGTATCCGGTTCAAATGATAACATTCTATCTGCACCCTTCATTACAGTAACATCTGAAGGATCTGGTTCTACATCTGAAAAGATTTCAATCTGAATATTCTCTTGTCTTTTCTCCAAATAATATTTAATTACATCAACATAACCTAATTTAACCATTGCTTCGTCTGTTACAATAAATGCTTTTTTAATATTAGGCATTTTTTCTAGATATTGAGTTGAATATTTTTCAAAATAAATTTTCGGTGGCAGTTTGACCCATTGCATATTCATATTTCTTCTTCCTAATTTTTTAATATTTAATAGGTGAACAGTTGTTACGTTTGTTGATACAGAGTTTTTACCGTGTGAACCACAGCCTAATGTAAGCGAAGGAATAAATGCGTTATATAAATCCCCAATTCCACCATGTGCTGAAGGAGCATTTGCAATAACTCGACAAGCTTTCATTCTTAGAGCAAATTCTTTTTGAATTTCTTCATTATTACTATGAATAACTGCCGAATGGCCTAATCCTCCTAGCTCTAACATTTCTTCACAACGTTTAAACCCTTCTTCTTTTCCATTTACTTCAATTGCAGCTAAAACTGGACTTAGTTTTTCTCTAGTTAAAGGTTCATTTGCGCCAACGCTTTCGCATTCAACGATAAGAATTTTTGTATCTACTGGGACATTTACCCCAGCTAATGCTGCTATTTCATATGCAGATTTACCAACAATATCACCATTTACAGCACATGTTGATTCATTTATAACAAGCTTTTCTAATTTCTTTTTATCTTGTTTTGTAGCAAAATAACAATTATTTGCTTTTAACTCTGCTTTCACTTCATCATAAATTTCTTTATCTACAATAACTGCTTGTTCAGATGCACAAATCATTCCATTATCAAATGTTTTTGATAGAATAAGATCATTTACTGCACACTTTATTTCTGCAGATTTCTCGATATAGCATGGTACATTACCAGGTCCAACCCCTAAAGCAGGTTTTCCTGTACTATATGCCGATTTAACCATACCAGCACCACCTGTTGCTAAAACAAGTGCTACTCCTTCATGATTCATTAAACACTTTGTTGCTTCAATTGAAGGGACTTCAATCCATTGTACGCAGTTTTCAGGTGCTCCAGCTTTTATTGCCGCATCACGAACGATTCTTGCTGCTTCTCTACTACATTTTTGTGCGGAAGGATGAAAAGCAAATATAATTGGGTTTCTTGTTTTAATCGCAATGATTGCTTTAAATAATGTTGTTGATGTCGGATTAGTAGTTGGAGTGACACCTGCAATTACCCCAACAGGTTCAGCAATTTCTGTTATGCCAGTTTGTTGATCTTCACTTATAATCCCAACTGTTTTATTATCTTTTATTGAATTCCATATATATTCTGTTGCAAAAATATTTTTAATTATTTTATCCTCATAGATTCCTCGCCCAGTTTCCTCAACTGCCATTTTAGCAAGTGGCATATGTTGATCCAAACCAGCTAAAACCATCGAATGTACAATTTCATTGATTTGTTCTTGATTAAAGCTTTCAAATTCTTTTAATGCTTTTTGTCCTTTAACGACTAAGTCATTCACCATTTCAGAAGCGTTACTAATTTCTTTTACAATTTTTTCTTGAACAGCCATTTGGCTCTCCTCCTCTGATGTTGGACATAAATTATCCAATTAGGATTCAAAACGTCCCATTTAATCAAATCATCTTGTGAAATATTTCACATTTTTGTTTACAAATATAATATATATCGTTTTAATTGAAAATGCTATGTCTTTTTTGTGAAATATTTCACATTTATATATATATATTTTAACTTTTTGTAGATTTTTGTTAATTCTTTTCTTTTTTCAAAAATTTCCGCATATGATAAAATTAGGAATAAGTTCTTGTAGAACTTTTTTCACCTGATAGATTTTTCTAACAAAACTGGTAAAAAGGACGTGTAACCATGATTGCTCGAAGGAGCATTTGGCAACGTAAAGACTTATCCTACACTTAGCAGTTTTAATTTAGAGAACCAAAAGAACTCTAAAATAAAACTGAAGGTAGGCGAAACTATGGTTGACAGGCGATTCTGTTATTTCTTCAATGATATATAGCTATGTAGTTAGAAAGCCAAAAAACTAACTACGAGCTCTATATGTACGTAGTTAGTTTATCAGCAGTACTTTTAACTACTAACTACGAAAAGAGGAAATAACAATGAGTAACAATCGTTTGGGTGAGACCTTAATGATTTTAATTGGTTCATTTATTTTAGCCACTACACTGTATCATTTTCATTATCAAAATAATTTAGCTGAAGGTGGATTTATTGGTATTGCTTTATTAGTAAAGAACGCACTAAATATATCACCTTCAATTACAACTTTGCTACTCGATATTCCAATTATCTTGTTCGCTGGACTGTATTTAGGTAGAAAATTATTAATCAATACTACCATCGGAGCCATCTCGTTTTCTGTTTTTTATTCTATAATAGAAAAAACATCTTCTAATATGACATTTAACTTCGGAAATCATCTTTGGATACCCGCTATTTTAGGTGGAATTTTCGCTGGACTTGGTTTAGGGTTAATTCTAAGAAGTGGTGGTGCAACTGGTGGAGATGATTTAATAACAATAATAATGAGCAAAAAATCAAAAATATCGATTGGTAAAGTATATTTTATTTTTGACTCTATCATTCTTCTTTGTTCACTATCTTACCTATCATGGAATGAAGTAGGATATACAATTCTTTCTGTTGCAATCTGTGCGAAAGTAACAGAATTGGTCTATGAAAGTAAATTTCAAAAAAAATCTGTTACAATTAAAACTAATGAAAAAAGATTACATGCTTAATGCATGTAATCTTTTTTACGTTGTAAAATTAGAGTTTCAATAAATTTGAGTTCAGATTGATTGAAAGCGCTTGTCATTCTAGGCACGAAGCCTGATGAGGAGCGGAGTTACCCTAGATGGTAATGAGCACCGCAAGACAGGCAAAGTAACGAAGAAAGCGGGCAGTCTGAACATGTTAATGCATGAAATCTTTTTTACGTTGTAAATTAGAGTTTCAAACCTTTTTTGATTCATAAAAATCGGTGAGCTCATTTAGAACATTTTCGGCAGCTAAATCGTAAAGACAATCTTTAAAAAGTATTGCCAGTCTTCGATAATCATTATATTTATCTAATAGCTCGTCCACAGATGAGGCTTCACCTATGTTTGTTTTCTTTACCTCTTCTTGCTTTTTAGCAAACTTAATTGTAAATGTACCTAGTTTTTCAAACATTGAACCGTAGAATTCATCAAAGTTCGATACGCTTACTAATTCTTCTTCTTCAGCGTCAACTTGAAGACCATCAAATTCTCGTAAGAGTTCATAAATAATGCTACTGTACTCATCATTTAAATAAATACTTTTTTCGATCCTGTACCCGATCACTCGATAGAAATGACCATCGTTCTTTACAAATTGAACAGTATCATTTATTTTAAACTTAAAATACTTAAACATTGAATTTCACCCCTACCAATGTCTTTTATCATACTATTTACAAAACACTATAGATACTATACAGCCAAAACTTGACAAATTTAAAAATCTTGACTAAATTCACTACTTTCTTGAAAATGATTTAGAATATTGGTAACCTATACGTACAATACCCACTTTATTAACAACTTTAAATCATAATTTAGGAGGTGTGCTCTTCCTTGTTAACCGATAACGACAAACTTCTTCTAGATGATTTAACAAGTTTAATGATTCGAGTTCGAAAAAACTGGCAAAAAACTGATGAGGAAGTAAAAAACTCCTTAACTCCACCAAAATATTTGCTTTTATATTTAATATATAAAAATCAAAAACTTACTGCTTCTGAACTTGGAAGACAAATTGGACTATCTTCAGGTTCTATTACAACAGCTGTGAATAAATTGGTTAATAATCATTTAATTTCTCGAAAAAGAGATAGCCGGGATCGAAGAGTTACATGGCTTGAATTAACTGATGAAGGAAAACGTTTAATTGAAGAAAACTTCAATTTCCGTCAGGAATTGTGGCTAAATTTATTCGAAAATCTTTCACCTAGTGAAAGGGATCAATTTCGATTTTTATTAAACAAATTAATCTCAAACTAAAAGGTTATCTCTTAGGAGATAACCTTTTAGTTTGGAATATTATTTGCCAGTTTTTAATTCTGTCCAATACTTATCATATAATTCTGTTTGGTCCCCAACGTCCTTAATCCAGTTGGTTGCATCAGTTTGTTCTTTTGTTACATTAATAAACGGATTTTGTTTATACTCCGCCGAATGATATGGTCCTGATTTACTATTTGGATCCGCATAACCAATCGCCTCATAATTTTGTGCACTTACTTTTGGGTCATATAGATAATTAATAAACTTTTCAGCTAGATCTTTTTGTTTTGCATCTTTTGGTATTGCTAAAGTATCTGCCCATCTTGATGATCCTTCTTTTGGTACAACCCATTTAATATCTTTAAGCTCTTTTTGAATATATGCAGCATCTCCGGACCATACTTGACCAATCCATGCATCTTCTGTAATAAACTTTTGTTTCACCGTATCTGTGTCGAATGCTAATAAATTAGGTGTTAATGTTTTTAAATTGTTATAAGCTTTTAGCAATTCGTCTTCATTTGTTGAGCTATTTGAATAACCATTTTTAATTAATCCCATTCCAAATACTTCTCTATTGTCATCAAGTAAAGTTACATGACCTTTGTATTTTGGGTTCCATAAATCATCCCAGCTATTTATATCTTCTTTTACATATTTTGGATTATAAGCAATCCCCGTTAATCCCCCAGTATAAACAACAGAATAGTCACCTTTTGGATCAAACTCTTGATTTGTATATTCTGGTGAAATATTATTTAAATTTGGCATCTTATTTTTATCCAATTTAGCCAACATATTTTGATGAATCATTAGTTTAACCATATAATCTGAAGGCTGAATTACATCATAATTCGAACCACCAGCTTTTAGTTTTGCATACAACTCTTCATTACTTGCAAAAACTTGATAATTAATTTTTACATCATATTTCTTTTCAAATGATTCTAAAACCTTCTCGTCAAAATTATCTGCCCAGCTATAAATATTTAATTCTTTTTTTCCAACTGAACAGGCAGATAAAAGTAAACTTACTAAGCCTACAGAAACCATTATTGCAGCAATTTTTCTAAATATACTCATAATGCCTACTGACTACCTCCTTAAAATTTGGCACATAAACCAGTATGCCTTAATTGAATTCTAAACCAGAAAATTCGTTTTTAAGTGGAACTAAAAAAAGGTCACTAGAAGCACTTTTAAACGATATAGGATTTTTTCTCTGATTCTTCTTGATTATTAATACCTTTTGTACGAAAAACTTCAGAAATTACCATTAAGAAAATAATTGTAACAATTAAAATCGTCGAAATTGCATTTATTTCAGGAGTTACACCTTTTTTAACCATTCCATAAATATAAATTGGCAATGTAGTTGAACCTGGTCCTGAAACAAAAAAGCTTATGACAAAATCATCAATACTTAATGTAAAACATAAAAGTGCTGAAGCTATAATTCCAGGCATTAGCGCTGGTAAAGTTACAAATCTAAATGTCTGCCATGGTGTAGCACCAAGATCACTTGCAGCATCTTCTAAATCAGATGACATTCCTGAAAGTCGTGCTGCTAAAAGAATTATGACATATGAAATACAAAAAGTGACATGGGCAATAATAATTGTGATACTACCTAATTCAATATGGAAATTAGTAAATAGTATTAGTAATGAAAGTCCCATTAAAATATCTGGAACGACAATTGGTAAGTAAACTAGCCCACTAATAAGATTTGAAAATTTATATTTATGCTTATGTAAGGCAAGTGCACAAATAGTACCAAGAATTGTTGAAAGGATTGTCGTTACAATGGCAATAAATAAACTATTCATAAAGGCATCAATAACTTGCGGGTTATGAAATAAATTTATGTACCAATCAAACGTAAATCCAGTCCAATGTGCATTAATCTTTGATTTATTAAATGAAAATAGGATTAATATTAAGATTGGTAAGTATAAACAAATCAAGATAATTGTTGAAAATCCAATAAGTATAGGTTTTTTCATTTATTTTTCACCTCTACTTTTATCAGCACCAATATTTTTTGTAGCTAAATAGTAAAGTCCTATTAAACCGATTGAAGTAATGACTAAGAATATTGAAAGTGCGGAACCAAATGGCCAGTTTCTTGCTGCTAAGAATTGATTTTGAATGACATTTCCGATTAAAGCAACTTTTGATCCACCCATTACATCAGAAACGACAAACATTCCAAATGAAGCAACAAAAACTAAAATACTACCTGCAAAAATCCCCTTCATCGTTAATGGAAGAGTTACATATATTAAGGTTTGAAATGGAGTAGCCCCTAAATCATTAGCAGCGTCCAATTTTCGGTTATCCAATTGCTCAATGGCAACAAAGATCGGTAACACCATAAATGGTAGTAATGTATAGACCATTCCCATTATGACTGATGGAGTATTATAAAGTAGTTGTAAAGGTTCTTTTATAATCCCAAGCTGGATTAATAATGTGTTAATAATCCCTTTTGAACGAAGGATAACAATTAATGCATATGATCTCACTAAGAAATTTATCCAAAAGGGGATTGTGATTAATAATAGTAAAATCCTCTGCCATTTTTCATTTACAACTGTAGCCGTATATGCATAAGGATATCCAATCAAAAGAGTTATTATTGTAGTAACTAAAGCAATCCAAAAAGTTGTCCATAAAACTTTTAAATAAAGTGGGTCAAAAACCTTTACAATATTTTCTAGTGTAAATGTTTTTTCAATTTCACCGTACATCCCATTTTTCATAAATGCAAAACCAAAAATTAATAATAAAGGTACTAGAAAAAAAACTAATAGCCAGATAATCGTAGGTGCAATTATGTACTTTTCATTCCTCAATACATAATCACCTCATCTTCCGACTTCCAACTAATCTCAACTTTATCATTTCGATTAAAACTTGTTTGATCTGGCATTTGATAGACAATAATCGTTTGTTCATGTTTTTGTAAATCAATAAAGATTTTATTTAGAGTCCCGACAAATTCTACATCTCTTATTATGCCTGAATAAGGATTATTCTCATTTGTAGCATGAGAAACTTTAATATTTTCTGGTCTAATTGCGATTTCTTTCACACCTTTATCAAAGAAATTATTTTCACCAATAAATGTAGCAACAAATTTGCTTGCTGGATTTTGATAAATTTCTTTCGGTGTGCCAATTTGTTCGATTTTCCCATTATTCATAACGACGATTCGATCACTCATGCTCATCGCTTCTTCTTGGTCATGGGTTACATAAATAAAAGTAATTCCTAATTCGCGTTGAAGATTTTTCAGTTCCCTTTGTAAATCTTTACGAAGCTTAAAATCAAGTGCTCCTAGTGGTTCATCTAATAATAAGACTTTTGGATTGTTCACTATTGCACGAGCGATTGCAACCCTTTGCTGTTGTCCACCTGATAACTGACTAGGTTTACGATTTCTAAATTCAGTTAATTGGGTTAATCTCATCGCTTCGTCAGCACGGACCTTTTGCTCTTCTAACGAAATACCTTTCATTTTTAATCCAAATTGAATATTTCTTTCAACATTCATATGAGGAAATAATGCATAGTGTTGGAATACTAAGTTCATATCCCTTTTATATGGAGGTAAACTATTAATTGCTTCTCCATTTAGTTTGATTACACCTGACGATGGTTCTTCAAAACCAGCTATCATTCTTAATAGTGTCGTTTTCCCACAACCACTTGGTCCTAAGATTGTTAAGAATTCTCCAGAATAAATTTCTAGTGAAAGTGGAGAAATCACATTATTTTCACTAAAATTTTTCTCGACTTGTTCAATTTCAATAATATTTTTCATTTTCGCGTCCCATCTATATTAATATTTTTATAATTATGTAAAAATGTATAAATTATTTTCAACATATAAAAAGCCCCTTTTGTCAAGGAGCTAAGAAACTAAGTTACAATTAACCTTTATTTTAACAATTTACGAATAAACCGTAAAGCGTTTTTTGTTGTATGATATCTAATTTTCAAGTCAATTTTAGTAGTTTGTAAAAGGACACTTTTATCATGTGTAAAAGCAGCAAAACTGTACTCTCCATGATAATTTCCTGAACCACTTTCTCCTACCCCACCAAAAGGTAAATTCGGATTCGCCATATGATAAAGCGTATCGTTTACACATCCACCACCAAAAGGAACTCTCTCAATTACTTTATTAGCAATCAGTTTACTTTCTGTAAAGACGTATAGTGCTAATGGCTTAGGGTGTTGATTAATTTCATTGATTACTTCATCTATATTTTCATAGGTAAGAATTGGTAAAATAGGACCGAATATTTCTTCAGACATAATTGGAGAATCCCAAGATAAATCAGAAATTAAAGTTGGTTCGATTTTATGAGATGATTGATCAAATTCGCCACCATGTAGGATTTCACCATTATTCAAAAATCCAACTAAGCGGTTAAAATGGCGATCACTGATGATCTTTGTATAATCATTATTTAACAAAGGCTTATCACTATAAAACTGAACAATTTCATTCTTTAATGCATCAATAAAATCCTTTTTTACTGATTTATGGACATAAATATAATCTGGGGCAATACAAGTCTGTCCTGCATTTGTAAATTTCCCCCAAACAATTCTTTTCGCAGCTAATTGGATATTCGAATCGTTGTGTACAATTGTTGGGCTTTTCCCACCTAATTCAAGTATTAATGGCGTTAAATTTTTACTTGCTGCTTCCATCACAATTTTTCCAACTTGAACACTGCCAGTAAAAAAGATGAAATCAAACTTTTGTTGTAATAATATCGTGCTTTCTTCGATTCCACCATCAACTACCGCAATATATTCTTTATCAAAATTCTCATTAATAATTTTATTAATAATGATTGATGTATTTGGCGTTAATTCTGATGGTTTAATAATAGCAGTATTTCCACCAATTATTGCACCAATTAATGGAGCCATCGTTAATTGAAAAGGATAATTCCAAGGCGAAATAATTAATGTTACTCCATACGGTTCTCTGTATATATATCCTTTTGTACCAATATGCGTTATCGGAGTTTTTACTTTTTTAGGCTTCATCCATCTTTTAATATGTTTGATTGCTTCCGATATTTCTTTTAATGTAAATCCAATTTCAGTCATATAGGCTTCAAAATCTGACTTATTTAAATCCTTTTTTAAGGCAATTTTTATTTCTTCCTCGTTCTCAACTATTGATTTATATAATTTTTCTAATTGTTCAATTCGAAAATTTGAAGTTTTAGTTGAACCAGTCTGAAAAAATGCTTTTTGCCTAGTTACTAATTGTGTTATTTCAGATGCTTTATATGTACTTTCCAAAATTATCACATCCTTTTTAAGTCCAATAGTTTAAACGTATAATCTAATGCTAATTTAAAATCTCACATAAAGTCAATATTTCTGTGAATACTATTATTAATATTAACTAGTGTAGGAATCGAAATATTAACTTTGTTAAGGAAATGTAAAGATATTGTAAATTTGTAAATTATTTAAACGTTTTTAATTGATTAATTTCAAAAACCAATTATTATTATTAACGTGGCCTTTACGTTTTTCGACATTTTTACATAGTTTCTGACATTTTAAAATTAACTGACAAATGTGAAGGTGATAATAAATTATATGTTTTAGTTGGAGGAATCATAATGTTTTTTGGACAAAAAAAGGATGTATTCTTTGAAAAGCTTTTAGGTATTGCTGAGAACTTGCACGTATCATCAAATTATTACGTTGATTTTAAAATAAAAAATGCAAGCGACTTAAAGAAGTTTCAAGAAGAAATGAAAGAATATGAAACAAAAGGTGATAAGTTTATTCACTCTTTAATCGTTGAATTAAACAAAACTTTTATTACTCCAATTGAGCGAGAAGATATTTTACAACTTGCAATGAAAATGGATGATGTATTAGATGGATTTGAACATTGTTCAGCACGATTTGAAATGTATTCAATCACTTCTGCTGATGAATATATGGTTAAATTCGTTGATATTCTTCAAAAAGCTGTTGAAGAAATTTTACTTGCAGTTAAATTACTTTCAAATAAAAAATTATTAGAAATCCGTGTTCATGCAATTAAAATTAAGGATTACGAGTCTCAGTGTGATGAACTATTACGTACATCAATTAAACAATTGTTTATGAATGAAAAAGATCCAATTAAAATTATTCAGTATAAAGAAATCTACGAAAATCTAGAATCTGTAGCTGATAGTGCGCAGGATGTAGCAAACACACTTGAGCAAATTATCATGCGAAATGCGTAAGGAGTCATAAAATGGAGCATTTATTTTTACTTACGATTTTAATCGTGATTTTTGCATTTTTGTTTGATTTTATTAATGGATTCCATGATACTGCAAATGCAATTGCAACGTCAGTTTCAACAAAAGCATTGAAACCACGTACAGCTATTTTATTAGCCGCAATAATGAATTTCATTGGTGCGATTACATTTACAGGTGTTGCAAAAACGATTACAACTGGTATCGTTGATCCGATCACGATTGAAGGTTCAAATGGACTAGTTGTTGTTATTGCAGCTTTATTAGGCGGTATATTTTGGAACTTATTAACTTGGTATTTTGGAATCCCAAGTAGTTCTTCTCATGCAATCATTGGTGCAATAGCTGGTGCAGCTGTCTCTGCAAAAGGAATTGACGTTTTAGAGGCAGACGGTTTTATTAAAATTATCGAAGCTTTATTAATTTCTCCTGTTATTGCAATTACGCTTGGTTTTATTGTTATGACAATTTTAGCAGCTATTTTCCGTCGTTCTAACCTATCTAAAACTAATAAAGGCTTTAGATTAGTCCAAATTTTCACTGCTTCTTTACAGTCATTTACTCACGGTACAAATGATGCACAAAAAGCAATGGGAATTATCATGATCGCTTTAATTGCCGCTAAAATTGAACCAGCAGGTGCAGATGTTCCTTTATGGGTACGTATCGGTTGTGCTATGGCAATGGCAATTGGTACATCAGTTGGTGGATGGAAAATTATTAAAACTGTTGGTGGAAAAATCATGAAAATCCGCCCGATTAATGGTGCAGCAGCAGACTTATCATCAGCAGCTATTATTTTCACATTTACTGCTTTACATTTACCAGTAAGTACAACTCACGTAATTTCTTCTTCTATTATGGGGGTAGGTTCTGCTCAACGTGTTAAAGATGTAAACTGGGGTACTGCAAAACGTATGGTAATAACATGGATTATTACAATTCCAATTTCAGCAACAGTGGCTGCAATATTCTATCAAATTTTAAAACTAATCTTACTTTAATGAAAAAAGGCGAAACGTAAAAATTACGATTCGCCTTTTTAATTTACATATATTCTCTTTTTCTTTTAGGCTTTGTAATAAAATAGATTAACACCAACAGTAAAATTACCGAGCCTGCAATAATAAAAGTATTCATAGAAAGGATGGTCGGTCGGTCATATGATTTAGCAGCTAATAACGCAGTACTGAAAAGTTCTTCGTTATTCGTCCATACTTCAACTGTACCAAGTTTTTGATTTTTAGAAATTCCATTTTCCTTGTATGACTTAGCTACTGCATTTAAAGGTTTTATTTTAATATCGTAATTTACATTCGAGCCTAGTGCAGTCAAAAAGGATAAATCGTTTGATATTTTTGTTTGAATTAGATTATTTCTAATTTTTAATTCTCTCTGCCAATCACCTTGTTTTATAAGCGTTTTTTTATGGATTCTTGAAAATGAATAGGAATCTAATAACTTAATATCTTGTAGATATTGCGGTTTTGATGAGCGCAATAAAATATTAATAATCATTTGCCCGTCTTTTTTATCTATTTCAATTAAAGTATTTCTAGCAGAATCAGTATATCCAGTTTTCCCTGCATAAAAGTAAGGATTTTTAAACATTTTTCCACGATTAAAAATATATACGTTCTTTTGCTTAGATGTACTAATACGTGCATCCTTTGTCCCCATTGCTTTAATAATTAATGGGTATTTTAAAGCTTCTTTTGTAATTAAAGCTAAATCATGTGCGGTTGTATAATGATTTACATTGTGAAGACCATTTGGATTCATGAAATTTGTATGATTTGCGCCAATCTTTTTAGCTTTTTCATTCATCATTTTTACAAATTTGTCCATATTTCCACCAACTCGTTCACCAATAGCATATGCTAAATCATTAGCACTTAAAATCATCATTGTTTTTAATGCTGTATTTCGATCCAAAACCTCTCCTTCAGTAAAAAGAATTTGGGAATTACTTTTTTCTTCTTGGATACTTCTATTTGTCATTTGAATTTTATCATTCTCTTTTAAATAATCCATCATAACCATTGCGGTCATTATTTTAGTTGTGCTAGCTGGGAAATCAACTTTATTTGCGTTCTTACTATAAATAACTTCCCCACTATCAGCCAATATTGAAATTGCTTTATCACTAAATAGGTTTATTTCATCTGCGTGTACAGTTTTTTGAATAAAAAAGCTACTAATTAAGCTTATACTAAGACATAATTTCATAATATTATTAAAAGTAGATTTCATGAACACTAAATCTCCTTTGAACTTTTTTCATTTAGTTGTTTCGTACACAGGTTACATAACTCAAATTTAAATAACACGACTTGGTATAAAAGGCGTGGTTTAAAAAAACAATAATGCACCTATTATAACCTTTTCATACTAATGTCTCAACTTACTTAAATTAGTAGTATTTTTCACATAAAAATAGAATATATCGGTTATTTCCCGGAAAATCGACATATCTAATCCTTTAATTTATCAATATATTTTAATCCCTCCCTTTTGCTTAAAGGTGATAAATTAGTTTGTTTAATAAATAATTCAACCTCATTAGGATTGATATACGAATACTCTCTCAATGCCCAACCTATTGCTTTTTGAATGAAAAATTCTTTGCTTTCTTTGAGTAGACGGCAATAATGAAATAAACGTTCCTGATCCGTTTTTTCCTTAAGCTTCATTTGAAATAATATCGCTACTCTATTCAGCCACATATTATCGGAAGAGATCCACCTATTAGCGTACTCATCAATCAGTTCTGGATAGATTAAAAAATGATAACTAATTAATCGTCCAGCAAGCGTATCAACGGTATCCCACCAAGACTTTTCGACTACTAGTTGTTCATATAATTTAATCCGTCCGAGCTCTGCTTTTTTATACTGGCGATCTAAACATGTTAATGCAATATATTGAAATTCTCTTTCTTCTAAGCTCCAAATATCGATGATTGATTCTAAATGTGGTGGTTCACCATTACTCATTCGAAACTGTCTAAACAGAGCATTTCGTTCTGGTGCTTTAATTCCTAAAAATGTAAATCTATTTTTCATATAAGCTTCCATTGCTGGCCGATTTTCATTATTTATATGTTCTTTAAAAAATCTCATTAACTCTGTTGAATAGTTGTCCATTCTACGCTCCCTACTGATTATTAAATATCATCTGTAAAAATTTACTCAGCATAGCAATTTATTAAATACAATTTAAATCTTTTCTTCTATTATAAATGAGCATAAAGTTTAATGAAAAGTGTATAAAGCAAAATTGTGTAAATTTTCCGAAGATTGGTTTATGATAGATAAGTCAATAAGAAAGGAGGATATTATGCAACCAGCAGTTAATACAAAGGTTATTAATCAGTCAACAATGTATCAAATTTTATTTGCAATCAGTTTAGGCCATTTATTAAATGATTCTATGCAAGCAGTTGTACCAGCCATATTTCCTATTTTAGAAAAGACAATGAATTTAACTTATACAGAAATTGGATTCATAGCCTTTGCGCTTAATATGACTTCCTCTGTAATGCAACCCGTTTTTGGCATATTTTCTGATCGAAAGCCTTCACCATTTCTCCTACCGATTGGAATGGCATCCAGTTTATTAGGTATGCTTTGCTTAGCATTTGCACCTAATTTATTTATTGTATTATTATCGGTTCTATTAATTGGTATAGGTTCTGCCATCTTCCACCCAGAAGGCTCAAAAGTAGCCTTTTTAGCGTCTGGATCAAAAAGAGGACTCTCACAAGCTATCTACCAGGTAGGCGGAAATACAGGGAACTCACTTGCACCAATCTTTACGGCGCTAATTTTCGTACCACTAGGACAAAAAGGTGCTGCATGGTTTACAATCTTAGCTGCTATAGGAATTTGTGTATTAATTTACGTATCCACATGGTATCGAAATAAATTGAAAGAAAATCCGTTTAAATTAAAAAGTAAAGGTCAGCCTTCAGGTGAACCTATCAAAATTACATCAGCTGTAAAATTTGCTATTATACTGCTAGTATTTATTACATTTGCACGTTCCTGGTACTCAGCAGGCATCGGTAATTATTATCAGTTTTACTTAATTAAAAGTTATGGTTTATCGATTAAAAGCACACAGTTATATTTATTTATCTTTATGATTGCAGGCGTAATTGGTACTTTCATAGGTGGAACGCTAGCTGATCGTTTTGGAAAAAGGAATATGATTTTATTCTCATTAGTTGGTACGTTTCCTTTAGCCTTATTATTACCTCATATCTCTTTGCTAGCGGTTATACCAATATTGTTTTTAATTGGGATCATTAGTTCAAGTTCCTTTAGTGTAATTGTTGTTTACGCTCAAGAACTCGTTCCTGGAAAAGTTGGTTTAGTAAGTGGATTAATAGTTGGTTTAGCATTTGGAATGGGTGCTTTAGGAGCAGTATTGTTAGGTGTAATTGCCGATGCAACTAGCCTTAATTTCATAATGAATTTATGTAGCTTCCTACCGCTATTAGGCTTAGTAGCTTTTATGCTGCCAAATGATCGAAAAAAATCAGCATAAGTAGAATGTATTTTCAAAAAGCTCTATAAAATTAAATTTACAACCCAAAAAGGCTGTCTATATGACGGCCTTTTGTTTGTAGACAATATACAAAAACTTAAGTTTTCAAAATGATAAACAAGTAATAATTTCATTCTTTTTTTTATACAATATTTACATTTTATTTCATTACATTTAGGTCCAATGCCACTATGGATACTCTCGACTTAACTTGGGATTGCTCCATTAAATCTGCTATGTATAATGAGAAAAATCCTCCCTTTTTAATTAGGAAGGATTTTATTTACCTCATATTATTTAACTTCTATTGTATCTTTCTTCATCTAAGGTCGAAGCGATCTGCATTCATGACCTTAACCCATGCAGCTATAAAGTCACGCACAAACTTCTCTTTGTTATCATCTTGAGCATACACTTCTACTATTGCACGTAGCACTGAATTTGAACCAAACACTAGGTCAACACTTGTTGCTGTACGTACTTTCTCACCGGACTTGCGATCACGGCCTTCAAATACGTCTCCGTCTACAGGTGTCCACGCAATTCCCATGTCTAGCAAGTTTACAAAGAAGTCATTAGTAAGTGTACCAACTCGGTCAGTAAATACTCCGTGTTGTGTGCCATTATAGTTTGTACCGAGTACGCGCATACCGCCTATAAGTGCAGTCATTTCTGGGGCAGTTAGGCCTAACAATTGTGCCTTATCTACTAATAGCTCTGCTGAATTTACACTATACTGTTTCTTTTGATAGTTACGGAAACCATCAGCTATAGGCTCTAGCACTGCAAAGCTTTCTATATCTGTTTGCTTTTGTATCGCATCACCACGTCCTGGAGTAAAAGGAACTTTCACATCAAAACCTGCATCTTGTGCAGCTTTTTCTACTGCGGCACTACCACCAAGTACAATCAAATCGGCCATGCTGACTTTCTTGTGCAGATGATTTTGAACGCTCTCTAATACATTCAGTACCTTTGCAAGTTGGTCAGGTTGATTTACTTCCCAATCCTTCTGTGGAATTAGTCGAATTCGAGCTCCATTTGCACCGCCACGCATATCTGAGCCACGGAAAGTACTTGCTGAAGCCCAAGCTGTATTTACTAACTCGCTAATAGTAAGTTCTGTATCTAGGATCATTAATTTGATTTTTTCAACTTCTGCATCAGTTATTTCATATTCTGAGGCAGGTATAGGATCTTGCCAAATTAAAACTTCTTCAGGGACTTCTGGACCAATATATCTTGAACGAGGCCCCATATCTCTGTGCGTTAGTTTAAACCACGCACGTGCAAATGCATCAGCAAAATCTTCTGGATTTTCATGGAAACGACGAGATATCTTTTCGTATTCTGGATCAAAACGCAATGCCATATCAGCAGTAGTCATCATGGTAGGAACACGAATGGTTGGATCTTCTGCATCTGGAGCAAGATCATTTTCTTCAGGATTTACAGCAAGCCACTGAAACGCACCTGCTGGACTCTTAGTAAGCCACCATTGATATTTAAACAATAAGTCAAAGTAACCATTGTCCCATTTTGTTGGGTTCGCAGTCCACGCACCTTCAATACCACTAGTAATCGTGTCACGACCTTTACCAGTGCCATGTGTGCTTAGCCAGCCTAATCCTTGGGAATGAACAGGCGCTGCTTCTGGTTCTAGACCAACATGAGCAGCATCTCCTGCGCCGTGAGCTTTACCAAAGGTATGTCCTCCAGCGATTAGTGCAACTGTTTCTTCATCATTCATTCCCATACGAGCAAAGGTTTCGCGTATGTCACGACCACTTGCTACAGGATCTGGATTACCATTTGGTCCTTCTGGGTTAACATAGATAAGACCCATTTGAACTGCAGCCAATGGATTCTCAAGGTCACGATCACCAGTATAACGCTTATCCCCTAGCCATTCCGTTTCATTACCCCAGTAGACGTCTTCTTCTGGATGCCAAACGTCTTCGCGTCCTCCTCCAAAACCAAATGTTTTTCCTCCCATTGATTCAATAGCAACATTACCTGTTAGTATAAATAAATCAGCCCAAGAAATTTTATTACCATACTTTTGCTTAATCGGCCATAGCAGACGACGGGCTTTATCTAGATTTCCATTATCAGGCCAACTATTTAGTGGAGCAAAACGTTGTGTACCAGTTCCTCCTCCACCACGGCCATCCCCTGTACGATATGTACCTGCTGAGTGCCAAGCCATACGTATAAAGAATGGACCATAATGTCCATAATCTGCCGGCCACCAATCTTGACTGTTTGTCATTAGATTGTGAAGATCCTGTTTAAGCGCTTGATAGTCTAACTTTTTAAATGCTTCTGCATAATTAAATTCTTCATCCATAGGGTTAGATTTTCTGTCATTCTGATGTAGAATGTTCAAATTTAACTGGTTTGGCCACCAGTCTTTATTTACAGTACCAGCTGATTTCGGAGTAGTAGTGCTACCATGATTAAACGGGCACTTTGCAATGTTAGAATTGTCATTCATTTCCATACTTTTTTCCTCCTTAAAAGTAAATAAATACCCAAATAATTATGTATCTTGTATTACTTTTCAAACAAGATATGATTAATTATTATGCAATCATTATATTAAACTATTACATATAATAATAGAAATAACTATCGTAAATATTATTTTATTCAGAACAATGTGAACAATTCATGACATTAACTTTTATTGCGGAATACTTTGTCCAACTATAGTTCGAATAGTGACAACAACTAATTGTTAATACAATTTCATTTCAAACATTATCCCTCATTGTTTTTATGTAATCGTTGATAAGCATAACCTAAATATTTTCAATTACTTACTTCTACATTTAATACAAATCGACCTGCTATCTAAATGATTTACCCCTTTTTATTTTTCTTAATTAAAACGAACTTGCTTTAAGTTGTGTAAGAAAATCAAAAATCTATCTTCAAAATAGCAAAATAAGCTCTTCGAATTTAGAAGAGCTTTTCAGAGTGTTGAAATATAAATTGGTCTATAGGGAAAACTGACATTAAATGAACATTTTTAATGATGAAATTATCATTTTTTTGATGATAATTAATGGTTTTAAATATTAATGTGTTTTAGCAATTTATGATTCCAATAACAATAGAAGTGTTTTTTTAGAAGTTTAAAAATTATGAGCTAACTTTTAGAAAAACAAATTCAATTGATTAATTTAATTAATGTTCGATATTATTTGACAAACAAACTGATTAATAAATAACTGTTAGGTTTATCTAAGTAAAGGCTAATTGATTAGGATTTATTGCAGACTTTTTTGGATGAATAAGTTGATTGGAATGGTGGGATGCTCGACTCCTATGGGATAAGCGGGAAGGCTGAGACCCCGCAGGCAAGCCGAGGAGGCTCAGGTCTCGCCCCATGGAAAGCGAGCATCCTGTAATGGAAATCAACATCACTCTACTCCTTTACGAAAATTTGATAATTAATTGACAAGACTTTTTTTCAACATATTAAAAAGCTCTTCGAATATCGAAGAGCTTTTAACTATTACATACCCCAAATTAATGTCCAAAGAGTACCGAAAACAATTGCTACTGCAATAAATACTGCGTAACCCAAATTGATATATAATACTCCTTTATTTTCATTTTCATTCATATGCATGAAAACAATTAACTGAAGACCGCCTTGTAATAATGCAGTTACAATTAAAATAATAAATGATACATTAAACGGTAAATTTAAATAATAAACACTTAAAGCTATGATTGTTAGAACAAGTGATTGGATGAAGCCAACCACTTGATGCTTAGGGAATAATGCGCTCATCCAATCAGTCCTTTCACGTAAACAAAACTAAAGATAAAGATCCATACTACGTCTAAGAAGTGCCAGTATAATGAATAAATAAATGTTTTGTTTGCTGTAGTTTCTGTAATTCCCTCACGAGAAACTTGAATTAAGATTGCAATACCCCATAACATACCGAATGATACGTGGGCACCGTGAGTACCTAATAATACGAATAATGCTGATAATGCTCCACTACTTTGGATTGTTGCACCTTCATGAACATAAGTAAAGAACTCTGTAATCTCTACTCCTAGGAAGACTGCTCCTAAAGCTAGTGTTAATACAAGGAAGCTTATAAAAGCTTTTTTGTGATTTAATTTTATTGCGTTTACGACTAAACCAATCGTAAAACTACTTGTTAATAGGGCAAATGTTTCTATCATTACACCTTTCATCTCAAATAATTCTTTTTGAGTAGGTGCTGAACCAGTGTTATTTGCTAAAGTGAAGTAAACTGCGAACAATGTTCCGAATAAAGCAATCTCAGCTCCTAAAAATATCCAGAAGCCTAGAATCTTATTAGAACTTTCTTCACCTAGACTATACAGAGGCCTGCTGCTCATAGTGATCACCTCGTAATTTTTTCTCTGTTTCAATAATTTCTTCTTTATGAATATGGAAGCCATGATCGCGTTGGAAAGAACGTGCAATTAAGCAAAGTGCGATAGGAACTGCAAATACAATCATTGGAACCCACCATTCAAATATTAGGAAGAAACCAAATGCCATAAATGCTGCCCCTAAAATGAATGGTATACCACTATTACTTGGCATATGAATATCTGTAATCTCACCTTCAAGTAATGATTTACCTTCTTTTTTAGCTTTCCAGAATGGATCTAAAGAATCAACTTTTGGAATAACTGCGAAATTATAAGGAGCAATTGGACTGCTTGTAGCCCACTCTAATGTTCTTGCATTCCATGGATCACCAGTTGTTTCTCTTGGTGCGTAACGTACACTGTAATAAATATTGTAAACAAGTAAACAGAATCCGATTGCTAACCCTACAGCTCCAATTGTAGCAATCATATTTAATGGACCGAAACCTGACTCTGCACTATAAGTATAAGTACGACGAGTCATACCTTTTAATCCTAATAAGAATAATGGGAAGAATGTTACGTTAAAGCTAACGATAATTGTCCAGAACGTAATCTTACCAATTTTTTCATCTAATTTGAAACCAAATACTTTAGGGAACCAATAGTAGAATCCTGCGATTACCGCAAAAACAGTACCTGGAATTAATACATAATGGAAGTGAGCAACTAAGAACATCGTATTATGATATTGGTAGTCAGCACTTGCCATAGCTAGCATTACACCTGTAACCCCACCGATTGTAAAGATTGGAATAAATGCTAGTGAGTACAGCATTGGAACGGTAAATTCGATCTTACCTTTTCTTAATGTAAACAACCAGTTAAAGATTTTAACACCGGTTGGTATACTAATTGCCATTGTTGTAATACTAAAGAAGCCATTTACAACAGAACCTTGACCCATCGTATAGAAATGGTGAACCCACACAAGGAAACTTAGAGCAGAAATGGCGATCATACTAACAACCATGCTCTTATATCCGTATAAATTCTTTCTTGAGAAAGTAGCTATAATTTCACTGTATATACCGAATGCTGGAAGAATAACGATGTAAACTTCAGGATGTCCCCAAATCCAGAATAAGTTCGCCCAAAGCATATCATTACCATGTGCCATCGTAAAGAATTGAGTACCAAACTCACGATCAAACATCATTAATGCTAAAGCTATAGTTAATACTGGGAATGCGAATACGATAATAACGTTTGTAATTAAAATACTCCAAGTAAACATAGGCAATTTCATTAATTTCAAGCCTGGAGCACGCATTTTTAAAATTGTTACGATAAAGTTAATACCAGTCATTAAAGTACCTAGACCAGCGATTTGAAGCGAAATAGCGTAATAGTTATTCCCAACGCCTGGGCTGAATTCCTTACTAGCTAGTGGGAAATAAGCTGTCCAACCAGCATCAGGTGATCCACCGATAACAAAGCTTAAGTTTAAAAGCATTGCACCTGCAAAGAATAACCAGAAACTTACTGCATTTAAGTAAGGGAAAGCTACGTCACGAGCTCCGATTTGTAAAGGAATAACGATATTCATTAATCCAATAATGAAAGGCATCGCCATGAACAGAATCATAATTAAGCCGTGAGTTGTAAAAATTTCATTATAATGTTGTGCATCTAATATTTTTAAATCTGGTCCTGCTAACTGTGCTCTCATTAGTAATGCGTCTACTCCACCACGGAATAGCATTAATAATGCACACAGAATATACATTACACCGATACGTTTATGGTCAACTGTTGTTAACCATTCTTTCCATAAATAACCCCATTTTTTAAATTTGGTTAAACCAATTACAATAGCAAGCGATACAACAACGATACTCACCATTGCGCCATAGATCATTGGTTCACCTGTTACAAAAAAGTGATCCCATTTAAAACCCATTATTTCATCCCCTCCATATTATCCATGTCATGGTGATCAGATGAATCCTTCATAGAACCATGTTGATGTCCTGCATTTTTTCCTTCTGGAGCTGGTCTAAATCCTAAATGAGTCGAAGTATATGTTTTTCTACCTAAATGCTCAATTTTTAGTAATTTATTAAACTCTGTTTCTGTTAAAGCAGGAGCTGTTTCTTTAACGTCCTTTACCCAGCCGTTAAAATCCTTATTATTCATTGCTAGTACTTCAAATTCCATTCCAGCAAAGCCTTTACCATTGAAGTTACTGTTCTTACCAATATAAGAACCTTCATTAGAAGCAACAAAATTTAATTTAGTTACCATGTCACTCATTGCATATTTTTGTCCACCTAATTGTGGAATCCAAAAACTTGTAATAGGACCGAATGAATAAAGTCTGAATTCTACATTTCTATTCGTTGGAATATTTACGTAGTTAACAGTTTCAATTCCTTGTTCAGGATAAGAGAAATGCCATTTCCAGTTTGAAGAACTTGCATAAATAACAAGTGGTTTATCATTTTCATGACCTTTTGGTACACTCTCAACCGCATTTGTTGTTTTAACAGTTACTACTGATAAAACCGCAACAATAATGATTGGGATGACAGTCCAAATAATTTCAAGTGTTTTACTTCCCTCTTCATGAGGCGGTTCGTAATCTTTTGGAAGTTTACTAGCACGATATTTATATAGAATAACAATATAAAGAATGTAAACTACTAGTAAAACTCCTAACATCATCAACATCGAGAAGATAATCGTGTCCGCTTGCGTTTTAGCAACAGGACCCTTTGGATTAAGAACTGCAATCTTATCACAAGCACCCATTACTAATGCAACCAGCATGATCATCATGCCCATTAGAAATTTTTTCATTTCGCTCTTCCTTCCTATAACGTAAGTAAAAGTTCAAAATAGTTTTTTTGAATTATTTCTTAGATAAGTATTTTTATAAATTGTCACCAAAATGACAAACAATGTCCACAGTTATAGTAAGATACTTTAATTAAAAAAACAAACAATTAATTTCCATTTTGAAAGGAAAAAAAGAGTGTTCACATTTTAGACATATTTGAAAATATGATTTTTTCTTTTAAACCTATATATATCAATGGTTTAACACGATTGCTCACTTCTTCACAACGTTCACATTTTAGACAAATATTAGATTTTGATTAACTTTTTGTTCACATTTCGAAACTTTCACATTAGTAAATTAGTATAATATTTTTTATGGAATTTCACGAAATAATCTGTATTTTCACACAAAAAAATAACGCAGAATGATCTGCGTCAAAAAACAGGGTTATTCATTTGGTGAAGAGAAAAACTACTGTCCTAGCGCGTTCTTCTCTTCTTCAGGGTTTTGGGGGGTTCTAGGGTCGCATTCCACATTTTATTGTGCATACAAACGAAGAACTAAGAAAAACAATGGCTTATTTCTTAAACTTCTTTTATTAATCTTAGATTACCATAAATGAAAATGATTATCAATACCAATTATTGGTTTTTTCATACATAGAAATAATCTAAATAACAATTGTTCAAGATAATATGTTCATTAAGAACTGTGCAATCAAAGTTGGATTTTCAATATTAGGTATATGTCCAACTTTCAAATTATGTATTGTCATCCCTCTTTCCTTTGCACGGTCTACAGATCGAAAAATTCCATAATAAAATGGATTTTGTTCTTTTTCTGTACAATTAATATAGGAAGTTCTAATATTGTCTAATTCCTTATTTTTAAGGTTAAGCGGTGTTTTAAAACATTTGTGAGGATGATCAGTTTGACGATGATCATATCGATCTTCATCTACTACTGGAACTTTCCAACCCTCACCTTTTGTATCAATCAAACCTTGAAGGAAATTTACTATTTCATCTGGAAACAAATTAACAACTGCCTCACCATCATTTAATAACATCGCATCTAAATAGATAACTTCATCAATTAATTCTGGAATTCGATCAACTACACCTGAAGCTACTGCACCACCATAGCTATGACCAATTAGAACAATATTATGTAAATTTTCATAATGAATCACATTAACAATGTCATTTATTGCAGTGTTTAAATCTATTTCTTTATTCGCTAAATGAAACCTTTCCCCACAACCAGTCATTGTAGGTGTATATACTGTATGACCCTCTTTTTCTAATATTATTTTTACCTCTTTCCATGCCCAGCCCCCTGAGCTCATTCCGTGACAGATAACGATTGTTTTCATCCATTTCACCTTTTCATATTTTTTTGATCTTTGTTTTTTACACAAAGCCAAATAAATATATTCAATGTAAACTTAGTAAAACCCTATTTAGAAAAAATTAAACTTATTTAATTTTTAAGTTATAATGGGAGAAAAAAAGGTGGGACATTTATGCCTCAATTATTAATTAAAGGGATTTCAACTGATGATATTTGCAAAATTAGTAAGTCTTTAATCGAAGAACTCGCAGTGATTTGTGAATGTGGAACTGATAATTTTACAATTGATTGTATCCATTCAACTTCAATTTTTAATGGTGAAATTGTAGAAAGCTTTCCATTCATTGAAGTAAGGTGGTTTGAACGTGGCGGTGAAACAAGAGATCGTTTCGCGGCTACAATCGAAAAACATATTAACACTTTGACCATTCCTGAATTTGAAATTGCTTTTATTACATATGAAGAAGATTGTTATTATCTAAATGGGAAGAAATTTTCATAATGATATTCCGATATAATTTAGATCAGCGTAGCAACTGATCTTTTTTTTTGGGAAAATCCATATTTCCTGGGTATGTGTACCTATAGGACGGTGTCATTTCGGGACATTTCAACTATGTGGACAAAGATACAAACTAAAAAAAATGGTCAACTGACTAAGTACATGATTAGTAAAATTGAATATTAGTATATTAATCGGACAAGTAGGACACAAAAAAATACTACCGATTAGGGAAAGGTGAATAAGAATGAATTTTGAAATTGCAATGACAGCATTTGTTTTCATTATGACAATGGCTGTCATATTCTGGAGACCAAAAGGAATTCATGAAGCATGGCCTGCTTCAGTTGGAGCTATAATCATTCTAGTAACTGGAATTGTTACTCGACACGATTTGTATGACATTATAACGAAAATCGGTGGAGCTTCAATTACCATTATAGCAACAATTGTTATGGCCGTTATTTTAGAAAGCTTCGGGTTCTTTCATTGGTCAGCAGCTCGATTAGTTACATTGGCAAAAGGTTCGGGTTATCGGTTATATTGGTATATCCAACTACTATGCTTTTTAATGACATTACTTTTTAACAATGATGGCAGTATTCTTATTACAACTCCAATCTTAATCCTTCTATTAAAAAATCTTCGTCTAAAACCACACCAAAAAATTCCATATTTATTATCAGGAGCGCTAATTGCGACAGCTTCTAGTGCGCCGATCGGAGTAAGTAATATTGTAAATTTAATCGCTTTAAAGATTGTGCATATGACTCTATATATGCATACAGCGATGATGTTCGTACCAGCAACATTAGGGTTAATGTTTATGTCTGCGCTAATGTATGTCGTTCTAAAAAATAAATTACCTGAGACACTACCAATTTCAACAGATGATATTGAAGAATCGTTCTTTATTAAAAACTTCCATCCGTTAAAAACAAAAATTTCTGTTGAAACAAAAAAGAAACGTACAAAATTTATGTTAAAAGTTCTTGCTTTCGTATTTTTAATGAGATGTTTATTATTCGTTGCATCTTATTTATCAATACCGATTGAATTAGTTGCGGTACTTGGCTCATTAGTCTTATTAATTTGGAGATGGTACCACTTAAGAACACCCCCTACAGATATCTTAAAAAAGACACCTTGGCAGATATTAATTTTTGCATTTTCAATGTATGTAATTATCTATGGGTTGCATAATGCTGGGTTAACAGAGTTTTTAGTAAAAGAATGTGAACCAATCGTTAATCAAGGATTATTCCAAGCAAGCTTTATTATGGGCGGTTTAGTAACTGTTTTATCAAATTTATTTAATAATCACCCTGCGCTTATGATTGGAACAATTACGCTAACTGAAATGGGTCTTGACCCAATCACTTTAAAAACGATTTATCTTGCTAATATCATCGGAAGTGACATGGGTTCATTATTATTACCAATTGGTACACTTGCATCATTAATTTGGATGCACATTTTAAAAGAAAACAAAATTAAAGTAAAATGGAAAGATTATTTAGGCGTCACAATAATTGTTATCCCATTAACAACAATCGTTACATTGTTTCTATTATACTACTGGGTACAATTAGTATTCGCACACTAATCAATACTTTTACCTCTAGGAGGAGATCTATGTGAGTGATGTATCTACATTACTTGGAGAACAAGTCTCTGTAAGATTATCTGGAGATGTCGTATTCGAAGGAATTCTTACTGATTTAGGACAAGATATTTTAGTGCTTTTTAACGGCATAAAATATTATTATATCCCTTGGATGCATATCCATATGGTATATCAAAATAATGATTTAAAAGAAAAAATAAAAAATCCTATTGAACCATCCATTAGTCAGGAAATGGAGACAATTTCTTATCGTAAAATTTTACTAAACGCAAAAGGTATATTTTCAGAAATCTATGTAACAGGTAATATAACTTTTCATGGCTACGTTATGAACGTAATGAGTGATTATTTAGTTTTTTATTCACCTGTATTTCATACGATGTATATTTCTTTATCACATTTAAAATGGATCACACCATATAACCATAAAATTATTCCTTACAATTTAAATGATGAGACTCTCGTCGTTCATCCATCTACTACTCCTTTACACAGATCTTTAGAGACTCAGCTTAAAAAAGAAATTGGAAAGTTAGTTATTTTCGATGGTGGAACAGATCCAATGAAAATTGGGCTTTTAAATAAAGTAGATAATAATCAAATAGAACTTTCCGTTGCGAGTGGACAAAATGTTTATCTAAAACTGGGACATATAAAATCTGTACACTTACCTTAGCTGGATACAACCTTTGATACAAAATGTATTTAAAGGTTTTTTTTTTGAAAAAACAGCGATTCAACCTACACCTTGCTTTACCTTAAAAATACACTAAAAATATAATGCGTCTTAAGGAAAAAAAGCCCCATGCAATGTGCTGGGGCTTTTAATCTTCTAATCTTCTAATCTTTATTTACGTAAATCGATCCATTCCTCGTTTTTAAATTAAGTTGATGTTCGCCACTTCCAACCATCGCCTTATTTGTATGATTTTCATCTTTGTTTTTCACTTTCCATCCAATATTACCACTAAAACTACCATCATTTGTTTCCGCATTGATTGTGAGATTGTTATCCTTTAGTAGGTCGATTTGAATTTCACCATCATCAGAAGAAATTTTACTATTACCATTTAATAATGCTTCCTCAACATTAATTGCACCATTATTTGTTTTTGCGTTAATTTTTCCTTTATAATCACTTAAGTTAATTTCACCATCATAAGTGGTTATTTCACCTGTTCCGTCTATGTTTGCATGTTCAATCGAAATGCTACCATTTCTTGTAGTGGAATTTAAATATCCAGAAATATTTTTGATTGTAATTTCACCATCATTCGTTGCAATTTCACTATCACTATTTAAATTTGCATTCGTTAAGCTGATTGAACCATTTCGAGTTTTTGCAACTAAGTTTCCAGTTACATTCTCAATATTGATTTGACCATCGTTTGAATTTATCACTGTTTTATTTTCCTTATTAGTTAAATTTACAGAGCCATTTTTTAAGTTTATATTCGTTAAAATACTTTTAGGTAAATCAATATTTAGTTGGGATCTGTCATGATCAAAGTGGAAAATCTGATTGTCATCATTACGAATCTCGATAATCATTTTATCACCAAGTGTTTTTACAGAATAATAATCAGATACTTTTTCACTGTCTTTTTTATTACGATCTGAAACTCTTATATTACCATTTACGTTTACCGCACTAGAATCAGTTCCATTTACACTGATTTCACTATTATTAGCTTTAATAATAACTTCATTAATTGATGAAGTTACCGTTTTCGAATCATTTATTTCAATATTTTTTGATTTGAATGTATAACCTATTTCTTTGATAAACAGGTGACCAATACTAAATAGTAATGAAACACCCATCATTAATATAAGTAAAAAAATACTAAATCCATGAAAACGAAGTGTGTCTTCTTTTCTTACTATATTGAATAGTAATATTTCAATTCCTAATAAAATACAAGCAACTGGCCATGCATTAATTAGAAGCTTCGAATAAGGAATTGAAATAAAATTTTGTAGAAACCATAGCAAACCAATTGCGATTAATATTATTCCCGCTGTTATAGTGCCAACCTTCCAATACCTCATACTTCTTTTTTTGACTTTCCAGTTAATAATTTAATACCAAGTCCAACAAAAACAATACTGATTAGTAAATTTTGTACTAAATTATAGTCAATAAAGATATTGTAATGTCTAGAAATATAATCAGAAGCGTTCTCTAGTAATGATAAGCAACCAAAACCAATTAATACCCAACCAATTAAAAACTTATTAAATTTAAATTGATGATTTAGGACTGGCTCATCTACTAATTCAATGTCTTCACGATATTTACTATGATATTGAAGCGCATCAAAGTAGCTATAAAATACGATGACTGGTATAAAAAATCCAAAGCTTGAAATTAAATTTGTTAAAAATACTGTACCGAAAAATAACAGCATAAACTGCAATCCTCTACTCATTAATCCTAAATAAAAATGGCCAAGACCAGGTAGGATTGATAATAAATAAACTAATTTTTTACGTTTTTTCAAAGTTTGTACCTCCATTATTTTTTATTTCCTTTCAAAATTTTTGGAATTGGAATTGATAATTTAATTTCTTCACTTTTTTCAATTAACGAAGAAGTCTGATCAATCGTTTGTACAACGTGACGATTCGAATTGGTAATCCGTTCAGTTAATTGAAATTGGAAGAATAAAAATGTTGCTGCAGCAGCCAATACTAAATGGATTAAGCGAACTTTTTTTGAATTCGTTTTAGATTTCTTTTCATTCGTTTTTTCCATTATCTGTATTGATTCAGTTTGTTTCATTATTTCGTTCACTAGCTCATCTGAAAAATGAAAATCAGGTGGATTCATCCATTCCATGTCTAATTCATTTAAAAGTTCAAGTTCCGCCTGACATGAGATACATTCATTTAAGTGCTGTTCAAGCAAAAGAGATTCTTTATTTGAAAGCTTCTTTTGTTGATACGATAATAGTTGGTCAGAAGTTAAATGTTTCAAATGATCCCTCCTTTATGCTTGTCTTTAATTAATCGTTTGGCTCGATACAAACGTGATTCTACAGTTTTAACGGCTACATTTAATTTCAAAGCTATTTCCCCATAGGTAAGTTCTTCAAAATAATATAATTTCAATACATCGCTATATGCCTGTGGCAATTCTATTAAATATGAATGAATAAGTTCTTTATCAATCGTTTTTATTAAAGCTTCTTCAGGTGATAATAAATTCTCCTCTGGTAAAGTAGAGAGTAAATCACTAGTTTCATTTTCCTGTTGTTTTACTTGTTTTCTTTTAAAATCAATTGCTTTATTCATTGTAATTCGATAAATCCATGTGGCCAAACTAGATTCCCCGTTAAAGTTTTCGAGAGAACGATACAATTGGAGAAAGACTTCTTGCGAAATATCTTCAGCATCCTTTTGATTATTTGAAACTTTCAATGCTACTGCAAATACTTTTGATTGGTATCTTACTATTAATTCCTTAAATAGTTGATGATTCCCCTTTACTATATTCCTTACTAATTGTTCATCCGACTCCATTGCATCACCTCTTTCCTCTTCCATAACTTTAGACGAAGACAAATTTAAAAACCCTGCAAAAAAAATAAATTTTTTTAAAAAATTTTTTTAACAATCTTTCTTACTCAAATAAAAGAAGAATAGTTGATTTTCCACTTTGTTAAAAATAGTTTGTGAGTAATACTCGTATTTAATTAATAAACAATAAAAAAAGCTTGTAAAAACAAGCTTTTAGAATGTTGAAATATAAAATGGTTAAGCTGATATTAAGTGAATCTTATTGATAAGATAATTCATTTTTAAACAAATAATGATTTTAAATGTCATATTTTTTGAGCGGTTTTATAATAGCACTAACTCTAGTAATTGTTTATTCTTGAGAATTAAAAAATATTTTTAGAAAACAAAAGTTCAAATCATTTTTATAATACGTTTTAATCATACCTGAACTGTAAACTGATTAACAATCTGTTACGCTACTTTAAGTAAAGGATAGTAACTTAGTTTTTTAGTGTAATCATTTTTTATGAATAAGTTGATTGGAACGAAAGGGTGCTCGACTCCTATGGGATAAGCGGGAAGGCTAAAGACCCCGCAGCTCGCCGAGGAGGCTCAGCTCTCGCCCCATGGAAAGCGAGCATCCTGTAGTGGAATTGACAAGATTGTTTCTAAACATATTTAAAGCTTATAAAAACATGTATTTAGCCAAAATTTTAAACTCTATTGAACCTCAGAAATACTTTTTAAATCCTTAATATTTGTTCGCATATGGTTCATTATTTCGTTGTATCTCATTTTGCCATTTTTTAGATTAACATCATTAATATTTTCCAAAGACATAATTTTAAAATTACGATTATCACGATAGTAATTATAAGTAGGAAAAAAACTTGGATTTGCCAATTCAATTTTTATATTTTGGTCAGATTGAGTTTTAACTACATCAATTGTACCCATGCCACCAATTAACTCATAGATTTCATCTTGAGCTGATAAGAAATTTCCTAATGAGTAAAAGACGATTGTTTTATTCCCCGTTTTTCCAGTGATCCAAGCCGGCGGTTGTAGGACGTGTGGATGATTACCAATAATAATTTGAACACCCATATCAGCCAATTGTTTTGCAAGATTCTTCTGGGTATTGTTCGGCATTCTTTCATATTCAATCCCCCAATGCATGGCAACTACTACTACATCCGATACTTTCTTTGCTTTTTCAACATCACTACGTATTTTGGCAAGGTCGATCAAATTTACTAAATAATCTTTTCCCTTAGGAACAGGAATCCCATTTGTACCAAATGTGTAAGCAAGAAATGAAAATCGAATATTATTTTTATTTATCACTCTAATTTGGTCATGATCTGCTTGTGATTTAAAAGCACCTGTATATGGCATATGAATAGCGTCCCAATGCAAAATTGCACTACGTATAATTTTTTCACCTCGATCAAGTGAATGATTATTGGCCAGTGTTACAAAATCAACCCCAGCCCCTTTAAGTGCATCTCCAACTTCATATGGGCTATTAAATGCTGGATATGTAGATAATCCGAATTGCTTTCCACCAATCATCGTTTCTTGATTCGCTACTAAAATATCTGGCTTTTCCATCGTTTTTCTAACTTCATCAAACATTTTATTAAAGTTATATACTCCATTTGGAAGCCTAGCATCTTCATATACTTCATTATGAATTAAAAGGTCACCCACTACACCAACAGTCACCTTTGTAACAACCTGATTTAGTTTCTTTATAGGTTCTTTCTGTTCTTTAACCTGTTCTGTTTTTCGTTTATTTTCTTTTACTTTGTGTTCCTCTTGATTATTTTTTGTACACCCGTAAAGTAAAGCAAAAAAACAGGTTAATACTACAATTATTTTTTTCATCTTTTTCTCTCCTGTAAAGCGAGATTCAATGGAATGTATGGTATAGGAACAGACAAAACAATCCAGAACCCTTATGTATTCATATTTTTATCCTTATCATCACTTAATACTCATTATGTTCCTTAATAATACTAGTCTGCCATTGGTCTTTAAGACATTCCTTATTTTAAGTTATTTCCATTTTTCAACAAACAAGCAGTATATTTTACAGTGTTTATTTTAAATAATCAACTATTATTAATTATTTACTTTAATGGATTTTAAAAATTGGGAATTATTGGACTTTCCTATTGTTTAACTATTAAAATAATAACATGTTCAACATTTTTTTGTTTTTTAAACAGATTTAATAATGCTTAAAACGTTTTAATAGATAAGGAGAGAACAATGAATAGATCAGAAAAGTTATTACAATTAAAGAAAGAGATTAGTCATGTGATAATTGGTAAAGAGGATGTCGTTGAAATGATTTTCATCGCTCTTATTAATAATGGACATATTTTACTAGAAAGTGTCCCTGGTACTGGAAAGACACAATTAGCTAAAAGCTTTGCCAAAACGATTAACGGATCGTTTAAAAGAATTCAATTTACTCCGGATTTATTACCTAGTGATGTAACTGGTATTCAATTTTTTCATCCAAAAGAACAAGACTTTCAGCTTCGAATAGGTCCTGTTATGACAAATATTTTATTAGCTGATGAGATTAATCGTGCTACACCTAGAACCCAAGCTAGTTTATTAGAGGTAATGGAAGAACGCCAGGTAACAATCGATGGAGAAACTATTCCCCTACCAAATCCGTTTATCGTTATTGCAACGCAAAATCCAATTGAATCACAACAAGGTACGTTTCCATTACCTGAAGCACAAATGGATCGATTTTTTATGCAAATTAGTTTAGAATACCCTACATTTGAAGAAGAAAAAAGCATTATGAAGTCATATCGTTCCAATTCTCCATTTTTGAATTTAAAAAATGTACTAACTTTAGAAGAAATTGATGAAATGAAAGAACAGGTGAAAACTGTTACAATTTCAGAAGAAGTAGAGGATTATATTTTAAATATAATTCATTCAACGAGAAATCATGAGGATATTCAACTCGGCATAAGTCCACGTGGTACATTGGCACTAATGCGAGCTTCACAAGGTAAAGCATATTTAAACAATAGAACATTTGTCACTCCACAAGATGTGAAGGATGTTGCGATTTATCTCCTTTCACACAGATTAGTCTTGACCCTTGAGGCATCCTTAAAGAAAAATGCTATACAAGTTATTGAATCCGTTTTAAATCAACTTGAAGTTCCTGTAGAAGCTGGAGCTGGTCAATAAATGACTTGGAATAAAGAAATACATGGTAAAAATTCTCTTGATATCCTAACTATTTTTGGGATTTTATTTCTAATCATCAATGTCTATCAATCTTCCTATTTATTAATGTTTTTAGGAGGATTTTTAATCATCATTAGTTTGATGAGTCGATACTATTTAAAACATATTGCTGATTACCTGATCATCAAAAACGACAAGGAGCCAATTCGAGTTTCCGTCGGAGAACAATTTAATTTACCTATTAAGATTGCCCAGAATCATTGGTTACCTATTATTAATGCAACAGTTCGCATAAAATTAGAACCTATTGTAGATAGTATAAATTTTAAAGCAGTTAGTAGTGATTCAAATTTGGAACTAAATATCCCTATTCAACTAAAAGGTAATGAAACGATTCAGATTACATTACCGCTTTCAGCTACTAAACGTGGAGTTACTAGAATTAAACAAGTAGAGCTAAAAATTTCAAACTTTTTTAGTTTAGGTTATCTATATTTAACCTATAAACCATTTTTACATAAAGAAATTATTATTTATCCTACATTAATTCCTGTACCTCAAATTGAACAAATCATTTCAACTAACTCATATGGTAGTTTTGTAACAAATACTAGTATGTTTGAAGATTTTCTAGCCCCGATTGGAACAAGAGATTACGTCTATTCGGACTCCTTTCATCGAATTCACTGGAAAGCTAGTGCTAAAACTCAAGTACTTCAAACGAAAATTTATGAACGAACTGCTGACTATTCAATTACATTTATTATAAATTTACGAGATACTCATCATGATAATTTTAGATTAAGTATAATTGAAAACATCGAATCAATTGCTAGTAATATTGCCTATATTGTCCAATATGCTGCAATAAAAAATATTAATTATGAAATATTTCTAAATTTGAACATGGAAAGTGGAGTTCCTGTTTTTCATTTACCAATTGGTGGAGGTAAATCTCAACTAGGTAAAACTTATGATATCCTTGCCCGAATTAATGGTGCAAGAATGACTCAGCCAATTGATCGATTACTTCATTACGTAGAAAAGCAACAACGAAAATCTCCTGTTGTTATTTTATGTGGCCCGTTCGGTAAGCATGGAGATCGATATTTCGCTCAAATGCGAAAACGTGGCCAAAGCATCTATTATCTACAAGATGATTTAGAAAGTCCATCGCTTGTTCCATTTGGACAACATTAAGTCGAAAGGATAATGAAATGATTTTACGTTTACTTTCTACATACTTTTTTTCATTAGAATATCTATTACTCTATTTAATCGTAATATTTATATACGAATCAAAAAATCAACTGCCACCTACTTTGGCAATCATTTGTATTTTTATGATTGGAAATTTATTTTTACTTTACTCATTACGAAAATCTCAAGTATCACGTGTTATTCCGTTTCTAGCAGGCATAATTTCTGGAGGAATCGGCTATACTCTTGGCCTAAATTCTGTTACATCTATTATATGTGCTAACTTTATCTATTTTCGACTTGAAGCTTTTCTTAAAGACACATCGTTATGGATCGAAGAACGAAATAAATTACAAATCATTTTTTATTTAACGAGTTTGGTCGTCCTCTTTTTTGGTTGGACTTCACATTATTCTCATATGAACTTGATATTATGGATCATAATCATTTTTACAATTTTATTTAGTTTAGGCAGATACTTTCAGCAAGCAGTCACGACACAAACCATTAAAAACTATCGAGGAATTATAGGATCAATTAGTATAGCAGCCCTGCTTACTGGTACCATATCGTTAATATTACCGGTCTTAAAGTGGGCGATTTTTAAATTACTGGACGGTTTATTTAGTGCAGTTGGTTTTTTGGGAACTCCTTTCTTAAACTATGTAGATCACATCACTATTAAAGAGAAAAAACTTAAGCTAGGCCAAAATTCAAGTGCTGAAGATAAACTTCCACAAAATATACGTTATCACCATTATATTTTAGAGTCGACTCCTACTTGGATATGGTTATTATTATTGATTATCGTATTAATCGTAATTTGGCTAGTAATAAGAAAGCTTACTTACATCCGTAATGAAAAACTTACCGCCCAACAAGAAATCAGCATCGAATATAATGCAATACCAGAACACATGAGGAAAAAAAGACGATTTTTCAAACACTCTGCCCCAACAGAGCAAATCAGAAAACTAATCTTCCAACTTCAAAAATATGCATCTAAATACAAGATGGGTCGACACCAAAATGAAACACTAAAAGAGTGGTTGGAGCGAATACAAATACCGCATGAAGATGAACTAATTAATGCATATAACTCTGTGCGCTATGGTAAAGGTGAAATAAAGGATATTGAAAAATTTGAAGAACAAGTGAAAAGAATCAAGGATAAGATTAAAAGCAAGAATAAGGAAGAAGATTAAGAACAAAGAAAAAACCCAAACCTTTTACTTAGGTTTGGGTTTTCACGCATTTGAAAAAGTTGAGGCTACGAATAATCCAGTGAAGGTGCAATTAAACTTGGAATCTCTGCAATTTAATCTGTTCAAGTGCAATTAAAATAGCCCTAACTACAATTAAATTTGGCAATTCTGCAATTAACTCTATAAAACTGCAAATAAGGCATGGCATCACAAGGAAATAGTTTATCAGATTCAATTAAATAGATGAAATATCAATAAATCGAGTAAGAATCATTCAAAACTAAACATTATCCAGCAAAAGTAAGGTTGGTTCGAACTTTATATCAAAATTTCAACGATAGATCAACAAGGAACACCACAACATAAACTAAGGTATGTGTTCTCTCCTTACCCTTGTATTTAATTCTTATTGTAAACTTTCGTACTGATTGTATATTTTTCGATATTTTGCATGTGTGGATCGTATCCGATGCCTGGTTTGGTCGGTACAGTGATCATACCATTTTCTACGGTTACTTCTGGTTCGATAATATCTTCTGCCCAGTATAATGCAGATGCTGCTGTGTCTCCAGGTAGAGTGAAGTTTGGTAATGATGTGATTGCAATATTATGGGCTCTTCCGATTCCTGATTCTAGCATTCCACCGCACCATAATGGAATCCCATTTTCCTGGCATAGATCATGTATTTTTCTTGATTGAGTTAGTCCTCCAACTCGACCAATTTTAATATTAATAATTTTACAGCTTCCTAGTTTTATTGCTTTTCTAGCATCTTCTAGTGAGTGAATACTCTCGTCTAAGCAGATTGGCGTTTTCATTCTTTCTTGTAGATCTGCGTGATCGATTATATCGTTGTATGCAAGTGGTTGTTCAATCATCATTAAATTATAATCATCTAATGCAATTAGTTGATCCATATCAGATAATGTGTATGCTGAGTTTGCATCCGCCATTAAAGGAATAGTTGGATATACTTTACGTACTTTATCGATCAGTTCAAGATCCCAGCCTGGTTTAATTTTTAATTTAAATCTTTTATAGCCTTCTGCAAGTCGGTTTTCGATAATATGAATTGTTGAATCGATTGAATCTTGAATCCCAATGCTTACTCCTACTTCGATTTCCTTTTTCGTTCCACCTAACGCAGTTGAAAGTGAGATATTTTCTTGTTTAGCATAAAGATCCCAAATTGCACCTTCTATGGCAGCTTTGGCCATATAGTTCCCACGAATATGTGAGAAATACTTTTCGGAAATTTCGTCTGGATGGTTAATTTCATTATTTAACACGATTGGAATTAAATAATCTTCTAGAATATGCCAATTTGTTTTTAACGTTTCTTCATTATATAGTGGATCAAGCATTGCAACAGATTCAGCCCAACCTGATATTCCATCTTCGCTTATGGCTTCTAATAGAATAAATTCACGGTCATATTCAGTACCAAAGCTGGTTGTAAAAGGATGCAATAAATCTAGCTTCATATGGCGTAATATTACTTTTTTAATTTTCATTTCCGAACTCTCCCTTATTTTCCTTTTTATTTTTTCAATACATAAAAATGAACTGGCATTTCCGAGTCTGAATTCTTATAAAATCCAGTAACTTTCCATCCGCTTTGAAATAATTTTTTAAAGGACTCTCTAGTAAGCATTCGCCACTGGCTTGCAATTTTACTATTCGTTTCTCTAATTGTTCGGAAATCTTTTGGTACCGCAACAAAGGCTAGATCGTTAAACACATCTATATCGTTTTGAATCGGCATTGGTATTCCGTCATCATTGTTTTCTTCCCATTTAATAAGTGAATTTTTAACTGCTTCATCTAATTCAAAAGGTCTCAACTTCTCCTTTTCCTCTTCCACTTCTGCAATATACCATTCAACTAGAAAACGATCAGATGGAATTCCACTATTTAATAAGTCTTCCATTTCACCATAGCAGTTTTCAATATACGTATTACAAACTCCACCTAACTTAGAAATATTTAAATAGCCATTTGCTGTTTCTAATGGATCATAAGTCCAAGTAATCAATTTATAGCCGAGTTTAAGAGCTTCTTCTCGTTGGGCAATTTTAAGTAGTTTACCAATCCCTTTATTACGAAACTCTTGATCAATTCCAAGCATATGAGAACAAAGATAAACATTTTGTCCATCATAACCAGTAAAACTATATTGAAATCCAATTAGTTTATCGTCAAAATATGCACCTAAAACTAGTCCGCCATTTTTTGCAGCTGTAATTGTTTGATGCGTAGGAATTGAATCTTCAAAACCCCAAATTTTAGATTCTAGTTCTCGTACTTGCCCCATTTCTTCGATGGAATGTAGTGCACGGATCTTAATTCCTGTATTAACTTCAGATTGATTCAGTTTGTTTAGCATTTGCCTCACCGTTGCCAAAAAATTATAAAAATCAATTAATATCTTTTATTCTAGATTTTGTTTAATTCCCTGTTCTACGTGTCCGATTTTACCTAATCAGGCTACTCTCGTTTGATCCAACACTCCAAGGGCTTAAATTCGGATACAACGAATCCTACAAATTAGTAATGACTTTTAGGTATCAGGTTACTAATTTATATCGTGACAAGTTGATTGCTGCATTTAAATCTCGATCCATTTCATGACCACACTCACATTTATATAATCGGTCAGATAGTTTTAAATCAAGTTTCAAACTTCCACAACTTGAACACGTTCTAGAAGATGGGTACCATTTATCAGCTTCAATAAATTCAATGCAATATTTTTCACACTTGTATTGAATTTGGCGTTTGAATTCGAACAAACACTGATTCGCAATTGCTTTTGAAAGGTGCTTATTCTTCATCATCCCTTTGATGTTTAACGTTTCCATTACGATACGATATGGTTTGGTTTTCACAATCTCCCTCGTGGATTGATGAAGATGATTTAGTCTAATATTTATCAACCTTCTATAGATGTGTTGTATCTTCAATTCAATTTTTATAATGTTGCTTGTTTTGACGAAACGGTTTCCCTCCTTATTCAATTCATATTTACGAGAAACTTGACGTTGCAACCTACGAAGGCGTTTCTCAGCCCTTCTAACATTGCTTGTTTTGTTAATGTTTTTCTTCTTATTTCCATCTGAACATACAGCTAATTCTTTTATTCCAACGTCAATACCAAGTGAGATATCTGTCAGTTCGACTGTTGGTTTTGATTCATTAATTCCTACAGAAAGATACCAATATTTACTGTCAAAACTAATTCTAGGATTGGTATATTTTACGTCTGGAATTGACTCAGAAACGACAACCCAACCGACTTTTTCAATCAATACTTTATTTCCATTTACTTTCAACTTTACATTATCGTTATAAAAAGATGGTTTTGATGTTCTTTTACTTTTGAATCGCGGTTGATCAACCAACCCTTTAAAGAAATTTTTATATGTTCCACAAAGATCTTTTATCGCTTGTTTTGTTATATTGTTAGATACTTCATACAACCACGAAAATTCATCTGTTTGTTTTAATACCGTTAATTCTTTTCTTAAAACACCATCATTTAAGAACTTCCCACTTTGTTTATAATTCTCTTTTTGTCTCGCAAGTGACCAATTATAAGCCCATCTGGCTGTACCAATGGATTTCCAAAGTTGGAATTCTTGTTCTTTATTTGGTTTCAATCTCACTTTCTTTGCAAGTATCATTGTTTTATCACAGTTTTTAAGAGATTGATTAGTTTTTTCGGCAATCCCACTTATCAGTTTCACATTACTCACCTCATGTATAGTTAAACACAATGGATGATGTCCATTTAGAACATAATGTGATATTTTTATAAATTTTTATAAATAGAGATTAACAGTTGTTAACCTTTTAATTGTTCTTGTTCTGATGCTAATAATACTGTTTGAGTTAAAATTTTCGCTCCATAATGAAGGGCTTCTAAATTAAAACTCATATGAGGATGATGTAATCCCGGAGTTAATCCACATCCTAAACCGACCATTGTAGCCGCAATTTGAGGATATTTGTTTGTATAGAAATGGAAGTCCTCCCCACCATTTGAAATGCATTCAGGCACTAAGTTTTCATGTCCGATTATTTCTACAATAGCCTTCTCGGTAATTTTTATTGCCTGCTCATTTTGTACAGCTGCTGGAACAAACTCTTCCATAGACCACGAAATCTTTGCTTTTGTTTCATTCATCGTTTCCTCGAACACCTCAACTGTACGCGCATTTAATTGATTCATAATGTCATTTGTTTGCGCTCTAACATCAAGTGAAAACTTTACCGTTTCTGGTATCGTATTCGATGCTTCATTTTCAGTTTGAATTTGGGTCATTTTAATTGAATGAGGGATATCCGTATTTAAATTTATTTGCTTTAATTTTTTGACTATTTCAGCAGCTACTTCAATCGCATTAATACCATCTTGTGGTCTAGATGCGTGAGCCTGAATTCCTCGAATTGTACCTTTAATCGTTTCAGCAGACCCATGTATGATCACTGGAGATGCCTTTTGAAAAGGTACTTCTCTTTCTGGTCTTAAGTGCACGCCAAACAATGAAATAACATTGTCTAATGCACCATCTTCCATCATTTGAAGGGCTCCTTCACCCTTTTCTTCGGCTGGCTGGAAGATAAATCGAATCGTATGGTTTGGCTTTATACCACTCGCAGATATAGCCAACGCTGCATATAAAACCATCGTACTATGAGCATCATGACCACATGAGTGGTTTGCTATTACAACACCATCTACTTCTTGAACAAGTGCATCCATATCAGCTCTTAGCGCAACAACTGTATCATTTTGACCCTTAATTTCAGCAATAAATCCAAAATGATTTTTAAATGTTTTAATCTCAATTTTTGCATCATTTAGTCGTTCACTTAAATACTTTGCTGTTTTTTCTTCTTGCCAACTAGGCTCAGCTAGCTTATGTAAATCCTGGTAAGTTTGTAAAATAGTTTCTTTATTATGATCTAGATACGATTGTGGATTCATAAAATTTTCTCCTAACTGTTTTTTCTATTCTATAAACACTTCATAGGTAGAATAAATTTTTTCCAATTTCTGTTGATACATTTGAATTCTTTTTTGGTCCTTTTCATATAATCCGGCAATCACTAAATTTAATAGACTAATAACTGATGCGATTGAGTTAGAACCACTTTCCACATTCTCTTCTGTAGTTAGAACAATATCTGCAATTCGGCCAATCGGTGATAATAACCGATCAGTAACTGAAATTAAACTTATTCCATTTTCTTTCGTACATTGAGCAATTGTTAATGTTTCCTTTGCATACCTTGGAAAAGAAAATGCAATAACAACTGATTTTTCTGTTAAATTACAAAACTTTTCATAAAAGTCACCTGCTGGAGAACAATACAATACGTTACCTCTAATTGAGCTTAACGTATTCGAAAACCAGTACGCTGCTATATGGGATACTCGATGACCAACTATTAACACTTGATCAGCACTGGTAATTGCTTCAACAGCTTTTGAAATTTCCTTAATATTTGAAGGTTGTAATAAATTTCTTAAAATATTTACTTCATTTTCGATAATTTTTGTAAAAGTATTTTGTCCTTCTACATTTTTTAACTCTTCTTGTTCTTTTATATAATCGGCTTTATTTAAATGAAGAAACTCATTTTGAACACATAACTGCATATCACTGAAGCCTTCAAATTCAAGTGCATATGAAAGACGAATAACCGTTGTTTCACTTACTTCAACTTTTTTTCCAATTTGATAAGCAGTTTTAAAAGCACACTCCTCAAGATTTTCAATCATATAAGTCGCCACTTTTTTTTGCCCTGGCGATAATTGTGTAAATTTTTCCTTAACTAACAATTTAAAATTAGGTCGCTCCATTATTTTTAATCCTTCCAGTGATGAAGTTTATCCTTCATTAATTTTAAAAGTTGCAGTCAATACTTCTTTTTCTTTAACATTATCATATCCCTAAACAAGGAGCAAGGAATAAAAAAGTTAAGTTTTTCTGCTTTTAACCTAATAAATATTTGTCGTTAGTAGTTAATTGCCCTTACAATTTACCTCAATTTGAATTAACTAAAATAGGACTACTATTCAAAATTTGAATCCGGTCAAAAGCCGTAATCGAGTATACAATTAGTTTTAAAATCGGTTTAAAAGTTATTTGTATACCCTAAAACCAAGGAGGGGAAAATTTGAAAGTCTTAATAATCTGGCGTCTCTTAACAGTTGGTGGAGTAAATGCTGGCTGGAGGAATCGTTCAATTTATTTTAAAAAGTTTGGCATTGATACTGAGTTTCTATACACAACAGATCATGGTGGATTACACATAATGGAAGATGTTGCACCTGTCTATTTAACGAAGGACGAAAACGAAATTATTGATATTATTAAAAACAATGCATATGACGCAATCATTGTAGTAGATACGGGATCAGCGTATAAGTGGTTACAAAAAGCTAAATATAAAGGTCCAGTTATTGTAGAAGCACGTACGCCCGAGCTTATGAAACTACAACCTCATTTAAAGAAATTCAGATCCATTGAACCTGTTTCTATTATTGTTCCATCTAATTATCAAAAAAGATTAGTTTCCATCTTAACAGATAATATCCCCATTAAAGTAATCTACAATGGTGTTGACACATCGTTTTTCCATCCATTAGCCCAAGATGAAATCGCATCCGAAGATCATCCAATCCTTCCAAACAATAAAAAAATTGTGTGTTGTATCGGTAGAGTAGATAAACGAAAGAACTGGCCAATGTTAATTGAAATTGCAAAATTGATAAAAAGTGAACGGTCGGATATTGAAATTTGGTTAATTGGAGGAGCTCAAAGCGTTCAGCGAGAGGATTTTGCATTAACTTGGAAGGAAGAAGGTCTAACCGATATTATTAAATGGTTTCCGGTTATACCTTATCAACAAATGCCCCATGTATACGCAAAAGTGCTTCAATCTGGTGGTTGTACTATCGCAACTACAAAAGTAGAATCATTTGGGAATACCTTTATTGAGTCTATGGCATGTGGTGTGCCTGTTGTAGCTTCTAATATAATGCCTATTTCGGAAATCGTTCTTCAAGGTGAAACAGGTATGCTTTTTCGAGGACATGATGTTCAAGATGCTGTAAAAAAAATCTATACAATCGTTGATAATAAGAAGTTTCATGAAAAACTATCCCAAAATGCAATCAACCATGTTGAAAATAATTTTGCTATTCATAAAGTAGCCGATATTTATCGCGAATATCTTCTAAAATTTGGTAAAGGCAAAAATAGTGATGTGATTCAAAATGATTGAACCAGTTTCCTATATAAAAAAACTAGAAGGTAAATCCAATGCTCATTTAATTACATTTAGTGATGGTAGAGATTATGTTGTGAAATATTTTCGGTCTGGATTTGAAAAAACATTGCCAAACGAATGGGTTGCTTATTGCATTGCTAGATTTTTAGATTTACCAGTTCCTTTTGCTCAAATCGTTTCGATTCCTGAAGAGTTCTCAAAAACAATACCGGATCTAGTCATGGAAGAAGTTCAACTTTCAAAGTTTCAGTTTGCTTCGTTATATGTACCTGAAACATTAAATGGACACCAAGTTGTATCAGTTCCTAGTATTTTAAATAACAATCAGCTTGCAGGTATTATTTTATTCGATTACTGGCTTTGTAATGGAGACCGTACTCGAAAAAACATTTTACTTCGCGAAGAAAGTTTAGATCAATTTAAACTTTGGATCATTGACCATGCTGAAGCATTTGGCTCCTATAGTTGGTTAACTTCAGAGTTAGAAACTTTGCCTCAAAATATTATGAAAAGTTCAACTCATCAATTCATGTCCCTATATATAAATAGTGAAGAAGAATTTAATGAACAACTTCAAATCATCCAAAGATTCCCGGTACTGCTTTTAGAAGAAATTGTAGAAGTAATACCTGATGATTGGTTATTATCAAAGGAAGACAAAAAGGCAATTGTAGGCAGATTAGTAAATCGTAGAAAAAAAATTCTCCCTTATCTTAAACATAAATTCGTCAAAACGATCTACCGTCCATTACATGATCAAAATGAATAGTATAACAAAAACGACTTCAAATTTGTTTGAAAGTCGTTTTTTCATTTTTATTGAATTATAGACGGTTTACCAACTGGGTAATATTCTATTTTCTCACAATCTCTTACTCTTTCTTCCAACAGACAGTTTCTTCCGTCAAAAATGATTGGATTCTTCATTTTCTTTAATATGCTAGGTAAGTCAAGTTCTCTAAATTCTCTCCACTCAGTAACAATAAAAATTGCATCTGTATCCGTTACACATTCATTTATTGAACTAGCGAACGTTAAATTGTTACCTAGTATTTTTTTTGCGTTTTCAATTGCAACAGGGTCATATGCAATGACTTCTGCTCCTAATTCTGTTAAAGAATTTATAATATTAATAGAAGGTGCTTCTCTCATATCGTCTGTATCTGGTTTAAACGATAATCCTAGGCATGCAATCTTTTTCCCTTTTAAAATACCAAATCGTTCAATAGCTTTCTTTACGAGCAATTGGCGTTGGAAATTATTAATTGAAATAGTTTCCTTTAGAAAACCAAATTCAACCCCATTTACCCCGGCTGTATGCAATAATGCTTTAACATCCTTTGGAAAACAAGAGCCGCCATAACCTATTCCAGCATATAAAAATGCTTCACCAATTCGTTTATCTTTACCCATTCCTTTTGCTACATCTTCTACATTTGCACCGAGTGCTTCACAAAGATTTGCAATTTCATTGATATAACTTATTTTGCTAGCTAAAAAGGCGTTAGATGCATATTTAATCATTTCTGCACTTCGAATACTAGTAATTAAGATTGGTACATTTAATGGTTTATACAGTTCTTCAACAATTCTAGCAGACTCTTGATTATCGCTACCGATAATGATTCGATCTGCTTCCATCGTATCTTTAATTGCCGAGCCTTGTCTTAGGAACTCTGGATTTGAAACAATGTCAACTACGATATCTTTACTGCAATTTTGTTGAATAATTTCTTTTACTACTTCATTCGTTCCAACTGGAACAGTACTTTTTATCGCAATAATTACGTCTTGTTTAATATTTTTTGCGATATCAATCGCTGCACCCTCAAGATAAGTTAAATTTGCGGCCCCATCTTCTCTTTGAGGGGTACCTACTGCAACGATAATAACCTTCGCATCTTCTAATCCCTTATCATATGAGGTTGTGAATGATAATCTTCCTAGCTTTATATTATTAGTTATTAACTCTTCAATTCCTGGTTCATATATTGGAGAAATCCCTGCACACAAATTTTTTATTTTAAGTTCATTTATATCAATACAAGTTACTGAGTGACCAATTTCTGCTAAACAGACTCCTGTCGTTAAACCGACATAGCCCGTACCTAATATAGAAATTTTCAAGTCAATCCACTTCCTGATTCTTCATATTTAGAGCATGATCAGATATGACCTCATTTAGGAAAGCGATTACCTCATCTTTTATATCTTCTCTATTAATCGCAAAATCAATTGTAGCCATTATAAATCCAATTTTATTTCCGATATCATATCGTTTACCTTCGAAATTATATGCTAAGACAAATTGATTTTTATTTAATTCATTAATCGCATCTGTTAATTGTAATTCACAGCCTTGTCCCACAGAAATTGTTGCTAAAATATCAAAAATCTCCGGAGTAAGAATGTAACGTCCCATAATTGCAAAATTTGATGGGGCATCTTTCAATTTTGGTTTTTCCACTAGACACTCAACTTGAAATAGATTTGTGTTTGTATCGTAAGTACTATCTTTTTGTTTAATAACGCCATATTTACTTACTTCTTCATCAGGAACATGCTGAACAGCAATAACCGGGGCATTATATTTCTCGTAAACATTAATAATTTGCTGTAAGCAAGGTGTTGTAGACATCACTATGTCGTCCCCTAACAAAACAGCAAATGGTTCATCTCCTATAAAACTCTTAGCACATAATATTGCATCTCCTAATCCTTTTGGTTCCTTTTGGCGCACATAGAAGATTTTGACCATATTGGATATTTTCTGCATTTCTTCCAAAACAGTTTGCTTGTTTTTTCGAGATAATGATTCTTCTAATTCATATGATTTATCAAAATGATCCTCGATTGCTCGTTTGCCTCTACCACTAATAATAATGATTTCTTCAATGCCAGAAGCTACAGCTTCTTCAACGATATATTGAATAGTTGGTTTATCAACTATAGGTAACATTTCTTTTGGCAACGCTTTTGTTGCTGGCAAAAAACGAGTCCCGAGACCAGCAGCGGGAATAATAGCCTTGCGGATTTTCATTTGACTTGCCTCCAAACATTTGTTCATTATACTTTATATGTAAAGGTTGGAGGTCTTGTCACCATATATACCTATTATGTTGAGAAAGTTTATGACTTAAAAACTAGTGTTTTTTCACCTATAAATATATTTTTTTAAGAACACTAAACCAATCTATTAAAAGCTAATGTTGTTCATGTTAATTAACATTCATTAAGCTATTTCTAGCGTTAATTTGGCCATTTTTTTCGTTCCAGGAGTTATCATTCATTACATCAGTTTTGGCGTTAATTTAGCCATTTTAACTTTAATTAAGCTATGTTCATAATTTAATCAATGTTGCATAAGTTGCTCTCTTCGGAACTCAGTCATAAATAATTTTCAAACTAAAAAAGGCTATCTCAAAAGTCTTTAAACTTATGAGACAGCCTCTTTCTATTTAGACAGATTCCTCAAAAATATGATTTTTTATCGATTTCTGTTTCTATGCATTTCAGTGACGCTAGGAAGTTTCTTTAATCTAAAAGGTTCTGAATTAACATTATTAGATAGATTGTTAGCCCTATTTTCTACTCTACTTACTTCATTTGCATATGGTCTTTCGTTTAGGCTTGAATTAGAGTTTACATTATTTACGACCTGATCAGTTACTCTTCTAATTCGTCTTAATACTCTTGGATTCGTATTAACTGAAAATTCTTCCCCTACTTTTGAGACTACTTTTTCCTTAGGAACTGACTTTGTTTTCTCTACTAGAATTTGAAGCAATTCTTCAATAGAGTTTATTTCAGACTGAGTTACTGGTTTTGGTACTTCTACTTTTGATTCAGTAGCTTCTTCAATTTCAATTGTTGGTTTTATTTCTACAGTTGGTTCGATTACTTCAATGATATCTGTCATCGGTTGTTCGGTTACTTCAATGATATCTGTCGTCGGTTGTTCGGTTACTTCAGATACATTATTAGCTACATTCAACTGTGTATTTTGTACTGCAGTTTTAAATAATGTTTGAGGTTCGTATTGTTCTAATTGTTCTGTTGAAATAGATGAAGCATATTCAGTTTGGCTCCATGTAGATAGAATTTCATTTGCTACACGACTCCATAAATACTTAGTAACTGCAAGTTCTCTACCTTTTATTCCCATATTCTTCATTATCGTTTTGTTTGATAATATTTCTGTAATTTTGGTAGCGAATTCATCTGGATCAACTGGATTTTCTACGATTAATCCATTCTCGCCTGGAATAATGACTTCAGGATTCCCTCCTCGAGCAGTTGTAACAATTGGAAGTCCAGCTGCCATCGCTTCATAGTGAACCCTTGCAAGAGGCTCTTGCCATAATGAAGTACAAACAAATAGATCTGCTACTGCAAACCAGTTGTGTATTTCAAAAGGTGATACAAACCCTGTTGTAATAATCGGTACATCTTGTTTTTTTGCGATAGCACGGATATATGCAACATAATCTGTAACATTGTTTTGACTAAACCAATTGCTTCCTACGATGACTAATGCTAAATCTTTGAAGGTTTTTGAAAGTGTTGGCAATGCTCTAATTAGACGGTCTACACCTTTATTTTCTGAAAGTCTTCCTGCAAATAAAATAACTGTTTTATTTTCTAAGCCATACTCTTGTCTAAGTGTGTTTCTCGTACTAATCATTTTAGGATGATTACCAGGTAAGAAACGGTCAGAATCAACACCTGAGTAAATCGTTCTAATTTTATTTGCACTTTGAGGATAAAGTTCACGAATTACATTTCCTACATAATCACTTACCGTAACGATGCTTGAAACTTCTTCTAATACTAAATTCGCTTCATCAACAGCAATTTTCCCAATATTAAACATGTCATTATGCATACTTAATGTAATTTTTGAATTTGGTGCTACTTTTCTAATCGGAAGGACAAGTCGTGGTCTGTTAAAAATGTGGATTAAATCAAATTGATTTCCTTTAATGTATTCAACTACACCTTCACGATATAGTTCTAATACTTTTCCTGGCACACGCACATAATTTACACCGTCGATTGTTTCTTCATCTGGTAAAGAGGGATCATTAACGCCTAGTACTGTTATATCGTGTACTTTACTTAAATAAGGTAAACTTCCTGCAATATAAGTCTGAATCGCACCACCTAAAACTGGAGGTACTGGTAGGTTTTCTGTACATACCATTAATATTTTCATTCTTTTCCACTCCAGTCGTTGCGAACTTCATTCAATGTTGCCCACTTTGACTGCTCTAAGTCAACGATTGATTGAATTAATTGTTTAGTAGATTCGCCTAAAAATAATTCTGGTTCATAAAGTACTTCTTTAATGTTTTTATAAAATTCATTTGGCATTGAAAAATCAATCATTAATACTTCATATAATTCTTTAGAAATTGGATTTGCTTCGTGATATGCATTAATCATTTCCCTTACCCATGTAGCATCCCACGCGAATAAATCAGACATTGTACCAGATATCAGTTTTCTAAGATCACGAATTGGCAAATCATATGCAACTCCATCTAAATCAATAACCCACATTCCATTTGGTCCCATTTGACCATTTGACCAGCCGTAATCTTGGTGAACTAGGCCCCAACTCGCGTTTCCTTCATTTACCATATTAAAGTAACCAGAATTGTTTAAGTCTTCCATACTCTTTCTTGCTTGTTCTTGAAATAGATCTACTACATTTAATAAATCCTGACTAGCTGGCATTTCTTCATAAGCCAGGGCAATTGTTCTAAACCAATTCATTTTGTTATATACTTTTTCATAGCTTTTTGGCCATTTGTGCAATCTTGATGCAATTTCTGCTTGAATCGGTGGTACATAGCCTTTACTTAAACGATGAAACTCACCAAGTGCAAAACATAACTGCTTAGCACCTTCTAAATCTTTCGAAACTGGTGCCAACTCTTCAATCCATTCTGCAACGAACCATAGTTTTCCACCAGCTTCTACATATTCCTCGCCATCTCTAGTTCGTACAATACTTGGAACTCTAGCCTGTTGAACCTCAACTAAATACTTCTGAGCTCCTAAACTAAACATACTTCTAGTTGGTCTTCTGTGTAAAAGCTTAAAACTTTTTGGACCATCGTTTGTTTCAATTTTCCAAATCGCTCCGCCTTTGTCAGCTTTCGTCGTAATTACTTGCATGCTATTTACTTGAAGGTCATAAAACTTAAGTACTTCAAGCCCAATTTTTTCAATATATTCAGGCACATAGAATTCATCATGAATAAGCTCATCGACAATCCATGGCTCAATTATTATATTATTCAATTTCTCCCTCCTACTTTTTTAGAGCCCATAAAAAAATTCACATTTCTTTTTAATGAAATGTAATAAATAGTTGCTTATTTATTTTTATTGCCCTAAGTGTATTTAGACCTAATGTAATAATATGATTTTGTCCAAGTATTGTGAGGGTATATGTGTATTCTATTAAAAAGTATTTTCCCTAATCTAGTTAAATACATATTTCTATTTGTATTCGAACTTTGTCGATTTCTCCATCATATGATATTCCAACTCTTGTTAGATAAGGAGGTTTTTAACATTAAAAAAGCTGATACTATGCGCATCTTAATTACTGGATGTGCCGGATTTATTGGATTTCATCTAAGCAGGCGCCTATTAGAACAAGGTTTTCAAATCATTGGAATTGATAATCTAAATGATTACTATGACAGACGTCTAAAATTTGATCGATTGGAGCTTTTAAATAAATATGAGGATTTTAGTTTCATAAATGGCTCAATTCATGAAATGGAACTACTAGAAGGGCTCTTTGTACAATATAATTTCGATCTAGTTATTAATCTAGCAGCACAAGCTGGGGTGAGATATAGCTTAGAAAACCCAGGGTCTTATATCCAATCAAACCTTGTAGGTTTTGCCAATATATTAGAGTGTTGTAAAAATCATCAAATTAAACACCTCATATACGCCTCTTCTAGTTCTGTTTATGGTAATAATAAAAAAACTCCCTCTTCAATTAATGATCGAGTTGACCAACCAATTAGTTTATATGCAGCCACAAAAAAATCAAATGAATTAATGGCATATTCATATAGTCATACGTTTAATCTACCTACTACAGGATTGCGTTTTTTTACGGTCTATGGGCCTTGGGGTAGACCAGATATGGCACTATATAAATTTGCGAATTCAATTACTAACGGACAACCAATAGATGTTTATAATTATGGAAATATGAAACGAGATTTTACTTATATTGATGATGTTGTTGAATCAATTGAAAGAATCATTAAAAATGGGCCACCAAACAAATCCGACTCGTATTATAAACTTTACAATATTGGTAACCATAGCCCAGTGAATTTAAATTATTTTATCGAAGTTTTAGAAAAGCAACTTGGTATAAAAGCAACTATTCGATTATTGCCGATGATTTCAGGGGAAGTACTTGAAACATATGCCGATATTGATCAACTCGTAAATGATATTCAATATAGTCCAACTACTTCAATTGAAGACGGTATTGCAAAATTCGTTGAATGGTTTAAGGATTATAAAAAGAAATGAAACTAGCCACAAGGATTTTAAACTTCCTTGTGGTTTATTTGTCTAATGTAGAAATTTTCAGCTATTGCTGTTGAATAACAAAAAAAGAAACCCAGTTTAAGGGCTCACTGCATATAAATTATTCGCCTGGTTCCGATCCTCACTTAACATTTGAATATAATCCTCATTTAATTGTTCTGTTAAATGTTCTCTATAGTGCCAAATTGATAATAAGCATTGTTTAAATTTTTCAATTATACCTACATTTTTAACTTTTCTAGATACCTTTATTAATTCATTTAACCCTTCAATATATTGCTTATTTTCACATTTTAAAAGTGATTGTGCATAACAGAAATCTAAGTACAATTGTTGTTTATACAAATTTGAACTATTGGCCATTTCATTAATTACTTTTTCATGCTGATTGATTAAAGCTAAAGCATCTTCTAATCTACCTAATTTTACATAGGATTCAATAATTCTCGGAATGCCTACATATAAATCATCTCGATCTTTAATCCAATCATAGTATTCATCAACATAATGTAATTCACCAAAATCAAGGAATGTGACATACCGATTACCGATTGCAGCCTCTGCAAAAAAATCATTAATCTTACTATATTTCCTTATTATTTCAAGCACTTCATCGATTGAATTACTTAACCGATTTAAAGCGAAACCTTGGTATACTAACCCATAACCAAATTGCTTTTCATTCTTCGCCATTTTTTCTAATCGCTTCGCATAATGAAGGACTTTGTCCCATTGTTTTAACATATAGTAAGTAGCTGTAATATATAAAATTGTTAGTTCCTGAAAATCATCTGGCATATAGCTCACATATTCTAATACATGGACAAGAGTAGCTGGTCCTTCTTCTGTTAACCTATTTAAATAGTACTTTCTAAAATAACTAATAGCGACTTCTTCTGCAGTTTGATCTGGCATGTGATGAATAATGATTTCATATAAAGGTAAAGCCTCTTTCTCTTTCCCTTCAGCAAATAACTTTTCAGCAATCTCAAATAAATTTTGTAAATTTTTAGTTCGTATTGTCTTAGATTTTTCCTCTAACATTTCAGAAATGATAAAGTTTAACTCTTTTTTAAATCCATTTATTGCACATTTATAAATAAACGCTACACTTCTTCGTTTATCTAAATATCGATTCTGATTAAAGCATAATTGTGTATAGCTCGAGTAAAAATGTCCTTCTGCCAAACCGAATGCTTCTGTAATTGCATCTAAATAATGCAAAGATAATGGCTTTTTATTATTAAATACTCTACTAATATCACTAATATGGATTCCAGAATATTTAGCTAAATCAGCTTTATTCCATTTTTTGTCATGCATTAATGTAAGAAAATCATATAGAAGTATCTGATTCATAAGCTTTCCTCTCCATACTTGGTAATAATCTTTTTTATTTCAACATTCCCAACCTTTTTATCTAGATAGAAAGTTGAAAATTAGGTATTATCGCACATATTCTATTAGGTTTATTATACTATTTTGTCGTTTTTTTAAAATAGGAAATATTCAATTATTTAATTAAAATTAATTAATTTTTTTCAGAGTGTTGAAATAAAAAATGGTCAATAGGGGAAACCGGACATTAAATGAACATTTATTTAATGATGAAATTATCATTTTTTGGATGAGCTATTAATGGCTTTAAATGTTAATATATTTTAGCAATTTCATGATTCAAATAACACTAGTAATGATTTTTTTAGAAGTTAAAAATATTATGATTTATTTTTAGAAAAACGAATTCGATTGATTAGTTTAATAATTGTTTGATAATAATTGACCTACAATCTGATTAATATACAACAGTTAAGTGACTCTAAGTAAAGACTATTTGATTAGGGTTTATCGCAGACTTTTTTTGATGAATAAGTTGATTGGAACGGAGGGGTGCTCGACTCCTATGGGATAAGCGGGAAGGCTGAGACCCCACAGGCTTGCCGAGGAGGCGAAAGAATCTCGCCCCATGGAAAGCGAGCATCCTGTAGTGGAAATCAACATCACTCTACTCCTTTTACGAAAATTTGGTAATTTAATTGAAAAGGTTGTTTTTCACCATGTTTCTGCATTCTTTTCCTACAATGGGAAATAATACCTTTAAACTTTATTAATACTTTACCTGAGGATGATTAGATGTTTAAAAAGATTATTTCATTTATACCCGAGTATCCTATTTTCATCCAAGCTTTTGTTACCTTTATCGTTCCTGTAGGCTTATCAAAATTTTTCAAATGGGTTCATTTTATGGAGAAAGAGTGATTTAAATGAAGCGTTGGAGATCCAAAATAAATCAAGAAAATGAGGAATCTCTAAATAATGAAGCTCAAAATAATAATGAGAATTTGTCCAGTGATCTCCAAGTAAATTTGGATCGGATGTTTAATGAAATCGGACATAATTCTGATGTGAAATTTAGAGAATTTCTATTAGGTGAAACAGAGATTCAACTTACAATTATTTTTATTGATGGTTTATCAGATACGGAGCTAATTCAAAGTCATATAATGAGCGAGTTAATGGCTGGACTTTCTGCAATTGCAAATGAACAAAAAAAAAATGGACTCTCTCTAAAACAAAATGAAATTAAAAAATATATTAAAGAGCAATCACTCGCTGTTTGTAAAATTGAAGATGTTAATACTTATAAAAAATTAAAATCGGGGGTACTATTTGGTTCAATTGCATTATTAATAGATGGTATATCTGAATGCTTTTTAATCGGTGAAGCATTAACAAAATCAAGAGATATTAAAGAACCAGATTCAGAAGCACTAGTACGTGGACCAAGAATTGGCTTTGTTGAAAACTTATCTGATAATACAGCCCTTCTTAGGCGTTCCGGAAAAACTCCAGATTTATCAATTATAGGATTTGAGATTGGAGAAGTATCAAAAAAAGAATTAGTTATAGCGTACATTACAAGTCTTGCTGATTCTCAACTTGTTGAAGAAGTAAAAAAAAGAATTAAAAGAATTGAAATTGATGCAGTCCCAGATTCAGGTTATATCGAACAATTAATTGAAGATAACTACTTAAGTCCATTTCCACAAATTCAAAGTACAGAACGACCAGATCGAGTTATGAGTGCTTTAATGGAAGGTCGAGTTGCCATTTTATTAGATGGATCACCATTTGCACTGATAGCTCCTGTAACATTTCAAATGTTAGTACAATCACCTGAGGATTATTATGAGAGATGGGCTGCTGCTTCATTGGTACGATTATTACGATACCTTGCATGTTTTATTGCTTTATTTGCTCCATCTTTATACATTGCATTTATTTCGTTTCATCAAGGCTTAATTCCGACAAAGCTAGTATTTCATATTGCAGCAACTAGAGGTGGTGTACCATTTCCTCCGTTAATTGAAGCACTTATAATGGAAATCTCGATCGAAGTATTAAGGGAAGCCGGACTTCGTTTACCTAAACCGATTGGGCAATCGTTAGGTATTGTTGGTGGATTAATTATTGGTCAGGCCGCAGTGGAAGCGGGTATTGTAAGTACAATCATGGTTATTGTCGTTGCAGTAACGGCAATTTCCTCATTTACATTACCACAATATAATGTCGGAATTGCCCTTCGTATGCTTCGTTTTTTATCAATGCTTTTTGCGAGTGTATTTGGTTTATATGGCGTCATTTTATTTTTCTTATTAGTATGTAGTCATTTAGTTAAACTCAAAAGCTTTGGTGTTCCTTACTTAAGTCCCGCAGCTCCAGTTCGATTTAGTGATTGGAAGGATTTCATCGTAAGAGCGCCATTATTTATGATGAAAAATCGTCCCAAAAGCATTCAAGCTAAAAGAACTAGAAGGATGAAATAGTATAAGAGAGGAGGAGTACTAGATTATGGTTTCAAAGCCTATTGATCAAATATCAACGAATCAAACCGTCATGTTAATCGTAAATTTTATTTTTGGTGCAGGTATTTTAATCTTACCAAGAAGTGTTACCGACAAAGTAAAAACGCCAGACGGTTGGATTTCAGTTATCATATCCGGTTTGATTATAACCCTCTTAACCTTTTTACTCGTTATGCTGTGTAAACAATATCCGAACGAAACATATTTTCAATTTTCTCAAAAAATCATTGGAAAATGGTTAGGAATTTCATTAAGTATCATTATAATTTTTTATTATATATGCATTTCAGCCTTAGAGGTTCGGGTAATGGCAGAGACTACTAGGTTGTTCTTACTACAAGGTACTCCTACTTGGGCTATTTTAATTCCGTTCTTGTGGATTGGTTTATATTTAGTACTTGGTGGGATTAACCCAATTGCTAAAATAATGGAAATTATTTTTCCAATCACTGTATTATTTTTTCTGTTAGTTATTTTTTTAGGATTAGGAATTATTGAAATTGATAACCTACGTCCTGTACTAGGTAATGGAATTAAGCCTGTCCTTAATGGGCTCAAAACTACTTCCCTATCATTTTCAGGTTTTGAAGTGATTTTATATATCTTTATGTTTATGAAGGATAAAAAGAAAGTATCAAAAACAATTCTGTTCGGAATAGGTATTCCATTTGTTTTTTATACGATTACGGTTGTGGCTGTAGTCGGTGCTTTCTCAGTAGAGGGTGTTTTATTGCAAACTTGGCCAGTACTTACCTATATTCGGAGCTATGATATCCAAGGTTTATTTGTAGAAAGATTTGACTCATTACTTTTAGTCATTTGGATTATGCAAATTTTTGCTACATTTATCATTGCATATTATATTTGTACTCTTGGAATGGCACAAATTTTTAATAAAAAAAGTTTGAATCCATTTCTTTTTGGTACATTACCACTTATTTACATTATTGCAATGATACCGAAAGATATAAATCAAACTTTAGCACTAGCTGATACCATAGGGAATTCTGCATTTTATTTATTTGGCATTGTCCCTCTTTTACTACTAGTGATTTCTATTGTGAGGAAAAAACTAAATGAGAAAATGTAGGCTAAAACGAATATTAACAAGTTTAATTATTAATATAATTCCCCTAATTTTATTATCGGGTTGCTGGAGTAGTAGACCAATTGAGGACTTAAATATTATAGTAGGTTCTTCTATAGATAAAGATGACAACGGTAAATTAAGATCGACTCTACAATATGTTGTTCCTGAGGCAATGACCACAAAATCAGGTGGAGGAGTTCCTACAAAACCTTATATAAATGTGATCGGCGAAGGCATTTCGTTAGAACCTTCTGGATGGGATACAACTTTAAGTAGGGAAGGATACATTTTTGGAGCGCATCAAAAATGCGTTGTCATTAGTGAAGAACTTGCTAGAGAAATTAACTTACGTGAGCTTACTGATTTATATTTTCGTGATATTGATATTCGTGGTAGTACGTTAATTTTTATAGCAAAAGGCAAAGCCAACCAAGCATTAGAAACAAAGGAACCAAATGTCATTCCATCATTACGAATTGTTGAAATTGCTAATGAATCTTTAACTTCGGAAGTTGTCAGCAAAACACCGTTAATTAAAATAGGTGGATTAATGAACTCTGGTTCTAGCTTCCTCCTCCAATTATTAGAACCGACTGATAATGGACCGAAATTTTCTGGTGGAGCAATTTTTAACGGTAAGAAAAATAAAATGATTGGTACACTTAATACTCAGGAAGTAGAAGGAATTAATTTGATCACTGCGCAAGGAAAAGGTGGAGCAGTAAAGGCTTACACGAACAAATCGGATGGACCAACTTGGTTTCAAATTGAATCGATAAAAAGTAAGGTGACACCACATATAAAAGGTGACAAAATCTCTTTTAACGTAAAAATTGAGTCTGAAGGTAGAGTTGCAGAATATTGGAATCCTAAATTAAGGCCATTATTTGAAGAAAAAACCCTTAAAAACATTGAAAAAGCAACTGAAGAGGAAGTTACAAAAATAGTAGAAAATGTAACAAACAAGCTACAAAATGAATATAAAACAGATGTTGCTGGATTTGGAAACGAATTTAGAATACAATACCCAAAAAAGTGGAAAAAAATGAGTAAGAACTGGGATGAACTATTTAGTAAAGCTAAAATAAAATACGATGTTCATATTACGATCAGAGACTATGGAATGATTGGAAAGAAAAAAAATAAATAAAGAAAACTCGCCGATTGGCGAGCCTTTAAGCGAAGACAGAGGCGTAGTTGTCCTTATACTTAATTCCTAAAATTTGGAAACTACATTGGTTTTTCTACTCCCCTGCCCATTTATAATTTCTTAATGTATAAAAAATAAAGCTTGATTCCATAAATTAAAGGGATCTAGCTTTATTTTTTTGGTTATCGTCCATAAGGTGCTTCATTTGTTTGTAAGAAGACGGTTGAAATTACTCTTTCTTTACTTAATTCCAATGTAATTATTTTTTTCATTTTTGAAACTAGACTAGGATCAGATCCTATTATTTCCTTATTTTCGTAATGTGCCGAAAATACATCGTAAAATAAATGAGGAAATAACAAATCAGCTTTTAGAACCTGGTACTGTAAACATGCTAACGGATTAATCTCCTGATATGCGATGATTATTTTCTTCATTAACTTTGGATTCCAATTTTTTTCTTTTTTCATTACAATATTTAAAATTCTTCTCATATCATGAATCGGCAATTCCCTTTTTAACGAACTCATATTTAAGAAATATAAATTCCCGTCTTCTCCAATTATGAGATCGTTTACATCAAAATTCTGATAGCATAATGTTTTGGTTTGTGCTACCACTTCAACACTATATTTATCAACTATTGCTAAAGCTTTTTCACATTGCATTAGAACTATATTTATATTTTTTAAAAACAGCTTATCGATTTCATTTTGATGCTTTAACTTAGCTCGTTCTTCTTTCCATTTTGTTAATTTTAAAAATTTATTTTGTAAATCATTTTTCCAATTTGATTGAATCGATGATACTTGCTCAGTTGTTATTTCTATGCATACTGAAGCTTTATGAAAAGAAGCAATCCCATTCATCAACAGAATAAGATCATCTTCACTCTCTAAATTTGGTCTCCTCCCATTAACAGCTTCATATAACATAAAATATTCATCTTTCCACTTTACAAAACCATCACCTAATTTGGTTGTTAATACTTCTGGTGTAAATACGCCATTATCTCTAAGATAGTCAATTGCATAAATCATGAATTCAATATATCTTTCATCAATTAGAACTTTCTTCAATAATACTTCACCGATATTAGTATCAATGGGCCATTCAGCTTTTTTTTCATCATTGTATTCTATAGATTTATGTTTTACTTCTAAAGGGTAATTTGCAATTACTTTTTTTACTAAATCACTAAAAAAAGCGTCCAAAAAAAATACCTCCCAAATAATACTTATCCACTGTTAATCTATGAATATGTACATGTTTAGAGACGGCTAATCTACTAAATAAATTAGGAAGTAAAATATTTTCTAGTAATAAATTTCTTACCTTTTTACCAATATAACTGTTTGATACTTGAAATGTATAAATTATCTTCTTCTATTAATTTTACTTTTATTTTCGTAATAAATTACAACAAAAATTCCTTATTTTTTTAAGTTTATAAATGCTTTTTGAAATAGCAATTGATGATTAGTGTACAAATAAAAAATCCTAAAGTTATAATCTCAGGATTATCATGCTGATGAAAATATTCTTTACATTTATACTCAATTATCGTAAAGGGGACTAATGATGTTGATTTCCACGACAGTGCGCTCGCTTTCCATGGGGCGAGATTCTTTCGCCTCCTCGGCAAGCCTGCGGGGTCTTTAGCCTTCCCGCTAATCCCATAGGAGTCGAGCACTATCCGCTCCAATCAACTTAATCAATTAAAAGAAGTTTTTTATAAAAACCTATTTTAATTTCCTTTACTTAAAGTAAAAAAATTTTATTCAAGTTAAACGAAATATTAAAAATTAAACTTATAATTTGAAGTTTATTTCTCTAAAAAATTAGCACCAAAACAAACTAATTGGCTATTTTTGTATGTATTGTTGTTATTAAACTATAGGAGTTTTATTCTTCAGGGTCATTTAAAACAAATAGAAATAAACCCAAAAATAAATTCACTGACCATTCCGATATCAATTCTTTTACCAGCTTTTAAATATTGAAAAAAGCATCATAAAAATAATACAAAATAAGGATGATACAACCTGAGAATAATGAGTTTCTAATGAATGTTGTTTTCTTACTACTTTTTGGTTCGTTTTTTCTTAGTTTATAATCTTCCACTAATCCATAAATGATCGGAAGTGCTCCAAACGAAAAATAGCCTATTTTTAAGATTAATTCCACATTTCATTCCCCCATTAATTGATTTTGATTGTTTTAATATTGGTTTTACTTATACATTTCAATAATTATACTTCAGCTCTTTTTCTTTGTAACTTGGGGGAATTTTTGCTTTTTTAATTGAAGCTTATTGAGTAAAACAACCTCAAATTTCTCATAATACTCATTAAAAGGAGTGTTATGAATGAAAGAAATATTAATCTTTGTTTTGTTATCATTTTTTTGTTTTTTGTTATTTTACGGGCTTACATTATTACAAGGTTTTGATTTGCATTATTTAATGTTAGCGATTTCTTATAATAAAGTTGGTTTTATGACACTTGATAAAATTTTAATTATTTATTTCATTCTCTATTTTGGTTTAACAATGTTTGTGAATCTAAGAAAGAGATAACTTTTTTTGGATTTTTAAAGTCACAAATAGAATGAATGGCAAAATTATTTGAAACGGAACATGAAGATATTTAGGGACTAAATCAAGTCCTATATGAATATGCTGTGCATACGATACGGTTGTAAAGATACTAAAACAAATAATAATGATTCCAATTAAAAATGTTATTAACCAGTTTTCTTTTAAATGGAAAATTTCCATCGTCCCAATAACTGCCCCAAAAAATAATATGGATATTTTAATAAACCCCAAAATGACAAATACAATTACCGCTAGTGACTCTAATCTAGTAAAAAAGTCTCCAATGTTAATTAATGATACGCTTGAAAGTACAGGATAGGTTGAAGCTTTAAAAATAATTTCACCTAAATTTGCAATATGTATGATTGTCGATATGATTAGAAAGAACCCAGCATAGATCATTGCTAAATAGCTCATTTTGTGTGCATTTTTTGGTTGATCATAATGTTGCATCAATAATAAAAATACGATTGACTCTCCAAATGGAAAAGTGACAGTTGTTGGAAATACTGATTTTAAAACTGGTTTCCATCCGTTTTCAAGGAAGGGTTTTAAATGGGAAAAATTTAAAAATCCAGTTAATAATTGTGAAATAATGAGAAGAAAAACGATTATACCACTTAATAGAAAACAAACCCAAACAGTTCTGGCAAAGCTTGTAAACCCTTTCATCACAGTATAAATTAAGAGAAACATCATTAACATCGAAATGGTAAATAAACCTGTATTATCTAATGCAACTGTTAAAATAAGCTCTGCAAAATCTCTCATAACTCTTGATGCAATATAAATACAATAAACAACATATAATACGCCAATGAAGTTGCCTATATATTTTCCCCACGCTGTTTGTAAGCACTTAATTAGTGAATATGTCGGGTTATTTTTATAGATTCCCAAATATAAGCTTAATAAAATTAATCCACATAAAAGACTGATCAAGATTGCTAACCACGCATCTCTCCCGGCATCTTTTGCTGGGTCGACTGCTACAGCACTTCCTATTAAATAAATTGCTAACAAACTAAATAATTGCTCTGAATTAAATTTCATATTTTGCATTACATCACCTTATTTCTTCTTCATAATAACAGGATCTCCTAGTAAGCCACTTCGTTTTATAATGACAGTAGTTTTCACATTTACTTTTGCTTTTGCGAAATCATCTGCCCAATGGCTTTTAAGTTTTTTCCATTTTTCAGGATCATTAGTATGTATCATATCTCCGAATCCAAAGACATCACTTTTATATTTTTGAGCAGATTTAATACTATGCTCGATCTGTTGTTTGACTACTAAAGCAGCTTGTTTTTCAATTTTTATTAAATCTTGAACACTTTCAATATTTACCGAACAACCAGTTTCATCAAGTAATGTAAGGAGCGTATTATCAATATGAATAATTGGTATATTCCCCTTAACTTTCACTTTCGTTTTTATACTTTGTGCATGTAGACGGAGTGAACTATATTTATTATTTCCACATGGCACTGCAAAATTTGTTTGTTGAATTTTATCCAATACCATTAAGATGCCTCTTACATCCCGTCCGGAGATCCAACCAGCTAGTTTACTATCTCGAAATAAAGCTAAGTTATCAATTTTAGTTTGAGCTGGCTCCATCGTTTGTAAATTAGTTAACGTATTTTTTTCTTTATTCCCGTTAACAATTTCAACTCCACTAATCGCAATCTCTTTCCCTGAATAAGTAAGATCTTCTCCTAATTCAAATACATTTGGATTGACACTTTCACCTAATGAAAAATTAACATTCTGTAATTTTGAAACCATTTCTGCTGAAGAAACTTTATTAATAGGAGTCATTGTATTTAATATTTGTTCGGCAGTTGAATTTTTAGCTACAAGAACAGACATAAAAGCAGAGACTCTTGGTTCCCGAATAATTGCATCCACAATTTCTTCAATACCATGCTTTGCTGCATTCTCCCCTATTACCGTTAAACCAACATGCGTAAAATCTTTGTTCTTCGTTATTTTTTTACCTGCTTCTCGAATTGCTTCGGATAGTGTTTTCCCAGTACTTGTATAAAGAATGACTGGTGAAGAATTACCACCACCATTTTGACCGGTAGCTAAATCAGTTGGATTAATGACTTGTAATGTAACCTTAAAATTTGATTTGTCAGTCCAATCGACACCTAATCCCGTGATAAAAGAAATTTTATTTAACTCCATATAATTACTACAGCCTGATAGTATCAATACAATTGACATTAATAACGTTATTTTAAGATTTCGATTCATTGTCTTCACCGTTATTCCTTTTTTGTTGCTTTCTAATCCGTGATGATTCAGGAACAACATCATCCTTTGTTGTCTTTAAATCTTTTCGTTGTAATCGTATTAACATATCTTCATTATCTTTGATTGATAATGGTGATATTGGCATCATATATGGCACACCAAAAGAATCAATTGTATTTAAGTGGACTAGCCAAAATAAAAACATTAATGCAATACCGTATAATCCAGCAACACCAGCACTTAAAATGAATAAATATCTAAGCAATCTTGCTGAAGCAGCAACACTATAATTCGGTATTGTAAAACTAGATATTCCCGTAATTGAAACAAAGATGATCATTGCAGTTGAAATAATTCCTGCTTGCACAACTGCTTGACCGATAACAAGTGCTCCAACAATCGCAACAGTTGAGGCTAGTACTCTCGGACTTCGAATACTTGCTTCTCTTATAATCTCAAATGCAAATTCCATTAGTAGTAGCTCAACGATTGCTGGAAAAGGTACACTTTCCCTTTGCGCTGCAAGACTAACCAATAATGGTGTTGGAATCATCGACCGATGATGAGTAATTAATGCAAGATAAAATGCAGAAACTAATAAAGAAATTAAAAAGGCTGTAAAACGTAAAAACCGTAAAAATGTCCCCACTATATAACGCTGATTGTAGTCATCAGGTGACTGAAAAAACATCGGTAATGTGGCTGGTAAAACAAGCCCAATTGGACTCCCATCCACAAGTAGTCCTATGCGCCCTTCTAATACATTTGCTGCAATAACATCCGGTCTTTCAGTGTCCAATACAGTTGGAAATGGACTGTATGGTTTTGATTCAATTAAAGACTCAATATAGATAGATTCTAAAACTCCTTTAATCTTAATATGCTTAATTTTGTCTCTTATTGAGTTTAATAACTCTCGATCAACTTTGTCGTCTAGATAGGAAATAACGAGATTTGTATTCGTTACATCCCCTACCTTCAACATTTCCATCTTAAATTGAGTATTTCTAATACGATAACGAAGAAGTGACATATTCGTTGCAATTGATTCAGTAAAACTATCTTTTGGACCACGGATAATCGTTTGTCCAGTCGATTCTGAGACTGAACGGAATTGCCCACTTTTTGTATCAATCAGCAAAACTTTTAGCTGATTATCAATAAAAATCGCTGTGTCACCGTTTAACACTGCCATCATTATGTTATTCCATTCATTTTCAATTTTAACTTGTGGAACATCAAACGTGTTCTCTTTCATTTCATTGAAGAAATTAAGATCACTTAAACGATCTAAATTCGAGTTTTTCCATCTATGAAGAATTGGATCCACGATAAATTGACTAATCGTGTCACCATTCGAAATACCTTGCAAATGAATTAAAGCCATTTTTCTTTTTTTGGTCTCTCCAACCTCAAACTCTCTTACGATTAAATCAGCACAATATTGCAATTCACTATTTATATTTTTTAAATTTATTTGTAATTCGGATGATAAAACAACTGGAGCTTTAACTTCTTTTGACTGTTTACTTCTTTTCGGGTTTCCCAATCGCATATCAATCACCTAATTAATTTATTTATTACTATTTAAAATTTGTTAAATGTAGAAAAATTATGCTATTTTTTACCATTTTTTTGAACAAGCGTAAATTTAACGTGAAAATAACCTTATTTATTTACTATATTAGAAACGTTTCAAATCAATAATATTTTATTTTTTAATATGTTTACTAATTTTCTAGTACAAATTTCTTAATAAATTAGAAGAATTTTATTCTTTAGTGGGAAAAACGTTGATTTTTTAAGAGAAAATAACCCAATTGACTGGTTATTTAATTTTGCCAATAATTGGAATATAAGGATAATTCCTTGAGTTTAATTTGAAGGGGTGTTTTGTATTGAAAAGCAATTTAGTAGTACCACTCAAGGTTGTATCTACTAGTTTTATAGCAGCTAGTTTACTATTTTCTAGTCACACTTTTGCATCAGTTGGTTCAACTTCACAAGGTCGCATTTCAAACGTAGAAGATAATTTAAAAAATTTATCAAAAGAGGATCGAAACCGAGTACATAACAGTGTTGATTCGTCAGATAAAGAAAAGTATTTATCACCAAACCTTGATACAACAAGTACTAATCCTGTAAACATCATTGTTCAGTTTAAACAAGATCCTGCTAAAACGGAAGTTAAGAAAAGCGAAGAAAACGGAATTAAAGTCTCTTTAGACGATGCAAAAAATAAAGTGGAAAAATCTCATCAAACTTTTATAAATAAAATTGGACAAGCAAAAAAAGGCATATCAGCTATGCAAATACGTAAAGAGTACCGTCAAGCATTCAATGGTGTTGCGATGACTGTACCGGCTAATGAAGTACATACAGTTCTTGCGATGGATGATGTAAAAGCAGTATTTGAAGACAAAGTAATCAAAATAGATCCATCTCCTTCTGAGGTTCAAACTACTGAGTCAACTAGCCATTCTCCAGCATTAGATAGTTTAGAAAATATAGGTGCATCAAAACTTCATGAAGAAGGCATTACTGGTAAAGGTGTAAAAGTCGCTGTAATCGATACTGGAATTGATTATAATCATCCAGATTTAAAAGATATTTATAAAGGCGGATACGATTTTGTAAATAATGATTCCGATCCAATGGAAACAACTTACGACGATTGGAAAAAATCTGGACAACCTGAAATCAGTCCATTTGGTGGCACAACTTACTACACTTCCCATGGAACACATGTATCGGGAACGATTGCAGGACAAGGTAAGAATAAAACGGATTATGCAGTTACTGGAGTTGCACCTGGAGTTGAACTATATGCTTATAAAGTGCTAGGTCCATATGGTTCAGGCTTAACAAGTACTATTATCGCAGGGATTGACAAAGCGGTAGTAGACGGAATGGATGTTATTAATCTATCACTTGGATCTGATCATAATGACCCCCTTGATCCAAATTCGATTGCAATCAATAATGCTACATTAGCTGGTACGACAGCAGTAATTGCAGCTGGAAATTCAGGAAGTGACTTATATTCACTTGGTTCACCTGGAACTTCTCCGCTTGCTATTACAGTTGGAGCGAGTGATTTTCCAATGACAATACCTACAGCTACTGGTACGGTTAGTTCAAATGATACTCTTTCGTTAACAAATTTAAAACTACTTGCAAAGAGCTATGATGATGATATAAATACTTTTAAAAACCAATCTCTTCCAATCGTATTTGTAGGCCTAGGAAATAGTGAGAGTGATTACAGTGGCAAAGATGTTATTGGAAAAATTGCTCTAATCGAACGTGGAGTCCTTAGCTTAAATGAAAAAGTAATGCTTGCAAAGAAACACGGTGCAAAAGCAGTAATAATGTATAATAATAACCCGACAGAAGGTCAAATTCCTCATTATCTTGGAAACGGTTTTGACTTTATCCCTTCATTTTCGCTTACGAATGAAGATGGATTAAAAGTTGTGAATCGAGTAAAACAAGGAAATGCTACATTTACTTTGAACTCAATTGGAGAAATGAAAACTGGTGGGGATACATTAGCTGATTTTAGTTCACGTGGTCCTTCTAACAGATTTTATGATATTAAACCAGAGGTGACTGCACCAGGGGTTGCTGTATTCTCAAGCGTACCAGCTTATGAAAATGGACCAGAACATCTAACAGATTATACAAATGCATATATGAGTGCATCAGGTACATCAATGGCTTCGCCTCACGTTGCTGGAGCTGCTGCCCTTCTTCTACAAGAACATCCAGAATACAAACCTGAAGATGTTAAAGCAGCTTTAATGAATACAGCCGATAAGTTGAAAAAAGATTATAGTGTATTTGAAGTCGGTGCTGGAAGAATTGATGTATATGAAGCAGCGCATTCTGACGTGCGTATTAAAGTACTAGATAATGCAATTAGCACAAAAGATGGTAAAGATATAACAATACCAGATGTTACAGGTGCATTAAGCTTTGGACCTCAAGTAACTGCAGGTAAAGCAAAAACAGACTCACGAGTAGTTTCTATAACAAACAATAGTAACCATAAGAAAACATTAAAGCTAGAAGTTACATTTAATCAGAATGTAAAAGGTTCTAAAGATGCTTCAGCTAACAATATTTCACTAAATGTTCCTTCTACCGTTACAGTTAATGCAAACCAAACGATAGAAATTAAACCTACGATTCAGATTCCTGCATCTGCAGAGTTCGGTAACTACGAGGGATATGTTTATTTTACAAACAATAGTAATCCTGATGAAGTTTATCAATTACCTTTTGGTTTCAAGCATTTAGATGAAGGTATTAATAAATTAAACGCGTACGAAGACGCATTTACAACACGACGTGATTTAAATAATAGTTTCCCATACGGAACAGGTATTGAATTTGCATTAAATAGTTCAATGGAAACAGTAGATTTTGTGTTAAAAGATGCGAAAACGGGACAAGCCCTTGGCCTTATTGATTCATACGAAGGACTGTTTCCCGAGGACATACTTTTTGCAGTTGAATTCCCGTTTAATGGATTATATTTTCCTTTTACTGAACATAAGGATCATCCAATAGCTTACTCAAAAAAGCTTGCTCCTCCAGGAAAATATGAACTAGAACTAATCGCTACTAACAGAGATGGTAAAACATTTAAAAAGTCTGATACATTTTTCATCGAAAATACGAACCCTGTCGTTAAATTGCAACAACCGGGTGGAGTATACGAGGTTACTGGAGATGGTATGACTGTAAAAGGAAATATTTATGATGAGCAAGTAGCCATTATGAATCAGAACGGTTTTAACTGGGATCAGTCTTCTAATATGATCGATCTTATTAATAAAACGAAATATTCTACTACCCCATTATTGATTGAAAAAAATGGTGACTTTGAATTTAAGACTGGTCTATTAAATGGTAAAGATGTAACAAAATTTACACTTAACGAACGTGATTATGCACAAAACGGTATGCAAGATCATCCAGATTTCTCATACACGCTTGTTAAAAAAGGACTTCCTTATACGAAACTAGTAGCGAACAAAAATGATGTAAAATATGGAGAAAATGTCACTCTATCACTTAGTGCACACAATATTAAAGATTTAATAGGTGGAGAATTTACATTAGCATTCCCTTCTACGACATATGACATTGCAAATATAACTTTAAATAAAGATTTTACTGCTTATGCTAAGTCACATGGTTTAATTGCTGATCTTAAAATACTTGAGCAAACTGCAAGTAAAATCACGATTAAAACTCAATTAACAGGTGACTCAGTCCAACCAATACAAACAGCTATACCATTAATCGATATGACCTTTAAAGTGAAGGAAAAACCAAGCACCTATATAAAATGGATTCAAAATATTGATATTACAAAATCTACAGCTTTTTCTTTAAATCAAGCACCTGTGACAATTCAAGGTTTTGGTCAAGGTATAAATATTGTTCCAACCTACTCTCAACTTGAAGGGGGTATTCTTGCAGATGGATTTTTAGATAATAATGGTATTTGGCTAGACTATAAGAAAGACTTTTCAAAAGCTGGCATGACTTTAAAATTAGTTTCAAAAAATGGAAAAACTTATACAGGAGAATTTAACAGTAGTTCACGTTACTTTATTAAAAATCTTCCAGCTTCAAATGAAAAATATGATTTAACAGTCAAAATTCCAGGACATTTCGACCGTCATGCTACAGTTAATGATTTATATGATATTACTAATGGTGATACTGTTGGTCGTTTATCTTACATTTTATATGCACCAGTTATGGGTGGGGATGTTAATAACGATGATGTAATCGATGTATTAGATGCGGATTATATTAAAACATATTGGGGCACTAACAAGCGTGTAGCTGATATCAATTTCGATGGGATTGTTGACGCAAAGGATATGAGTTTTATTCAAAAGAATTATTTAACACCAAACCCTGATGTGAAAGACGTTCCAAAAGGTAAAAAGAAAATTAAAGGTGAAACTTTAGAAGATATTTTGAAGGATTTAGACATTCACTAAATAACTTTATAGCATAATAGAAAACGTCGGCTCAATAGAACCGACGTTTTTATTACGTCTTATTGCTCAACTAATTTATCAATACGCTTATTCTCTGACATACTATTTCTTGTAATAAGACTAACAGTAACCATTACTAGCGCATTAATAATTAGTGCAATAATCCCTACATTTAAGTCTTTCACTACTTGTGGAAGGTGTGGAAAAGCTTGAGCAAAAGTCTTTTCACCTAAATCAAAAATACAAACAATAACCCCACCAAATATAATTCCAGTTATAGCCCCTTGCTTTGTTACGAAGTTCTTTTTCATTAAACTTAAGAAAAATGGTGGAGCAAGCTGCGTTATAAAATTATACGCCACAATTGCAATATTAAATAAAGAGCTACCACCTTTAAATGTAAAATATAAACCTATTAAAGTAATGAAAGGAACAATTAATTTTATTAATTTTGTAATATGTACTTCTGATTTAGAAGGGACTACTACTTGGTAAATATTTTTAACAAATAATGTGGAGATTACCATTAGAATCAAAGAAGCAGGTACTAATGCAGCTAATACCCCCGCTCCCCCTATTAAACCAACAAACCACGGATCAAAAGTCTTTTTCGAAAGAAGTAATAATATTTTGTCACTATCACTTCCTTGTAACCCTTTAAATTGTAAGATCGCTGCAAAGCCCACGAAGAAAGCAAATAATAAAATCAACTGATACAACGGCATTATGATTGCGTTTTTTCTTAAAACCTTTGCATTTTTGGCTGCAAAAATAGGTGGAAAAGAGTGAGGCCACATATACATCCCAATTCCACTTAATATAATAGTAGAAATATACCAAGTTAAGTTCATACCATGTTCTGGAAGAATCGTAAAGTTTGGCTTAGCTTGTTCAATCGCTTCATACATTGGCTTAATACCGCCATAAAAATGAAATGGAAAATAAATTCCTAAAAATAAAATAATAGCTAGAATTAAGATATCCTTTAATACAGAGGTCCAAGCAGAACCATGAATACCTGATAGAATGACAAATATCGTAACGCCAAATGCACCAAATAAAATTGCCATTTTGGAAGAAATGACGCCATAAGATGTAATTTCAACAATATAACCTAACCCTTTAAACTGTAAAACTAAGTAACAAAATAAAGCGACGATTCCTACTAAAGCAACAAGCACTCCTAGAATTGGACTATCATATTTCTTTGCCATAAAATCTGACTGAGAAATTAATTTATGTTTTTTGGAGTATTTCCAAATCTCTGGAAAAGCCCAATAAGATATGATTGATGCAATACATCCGTAAGAAACGATACTAAAAATTGAACCTCCTTCACCATATGCTGAGCCACTTGCACCTAAAAAGGTAAAGGTTGTATACATTTCACCAGCTGATAATAAAAAGATGAAAAGCGTTCCCATTCCTCGGCCACCAACAGACCATTGTTCTAAGTTCATTTCTTTCCCTTTTTTTGACCATATACCAATCATGATTGAAACAGCGAAAAATAAGAATATAAATAATGTTCCTGTATTCATTATAATTCCTCCTCTTTGTTCGCAGGATCAAAAAGATAGATTAAACCTAAAAATGCAGTAGTAAGAAATGACCATAGTACAATTGAGAAATGGAAAAATGGCATACCAAGTACGTAAGGGGTAACCTTATTCGAAAACAACGCGCCTATTACAAAACCAATAATCGGAATAAAACCAAGTAAATAGATTTTTTTCATACTCTACTCTCCTTAATTTTTAATTATTTAAAATGTTAATAGCTCCTTGAACAAATATCTTTATTCCATCTTTTAAAGCCCTCTCATCGATATTAAATTTTGGATGATGATGCGGATACACTATTCCTTCCTCCTCATTTCTTGCACCTACAAAAAAATAAGTCCCAGGAACTTCATTAAGGAATGCTGAAAAATCTTCACTTCCCATTATTGGTTTAATTAATTCACGATTTTCTTCTCCAACTATTTCACAGACGGTTTTATCGATTAAGCTAGTTATTTCATTATCATTTATGACCGGTGAGTATCCGAGATCGTATACGAACTCGTACTTTGCACCATGAGCATTAGTAATACCTTTTACTATTTGCTCGATTAACATCGGTATATGATTGCGAACTTCAGGTTTAAAGCTCCGAACTGATCCACCAATATTAACACTGTTGGGGATAACATTTATTGCTGTCCCCCCATTAAATTGTGTTACTGAGATGACAGCTGTATCAATTGGATCGAGTTTTCTTGACACAATATGCTGTATATTTGTGACAACTTGGGTTCCAATCAGAATTGGATCAATTACTTGGTTTGGCTGTGAAGCGTGTCCACCTTCACCGATAATTGTAATTTTAAATTGATCTGCACCTGCCATAATTGGCCCATAATTTAATCCAATTTTTCCAGTTTTCAAATAACTCACTAAATGTGCCCCAATAATCAGATCAACTCCATCAAGTACACCTGCATTTACCATTTCAATTGCACCACCAGGTGGTAATTCTTCAGCATGTTGGAAAATAAAGCGGACCTCACCTTTTAATTGATTTTTAAAACTACAAAGTAGTTTCGCAGCTCCTAAAAGCATTGCAGTGTGCCCATCATGACCACATGCATGCATTATGCCATCCTTTTTAGAACTAAATTCAATTTTAGTTTCTTCTTGTATTGGGAGTGCATCCATATCTGCTCGAATTGCAAGTACTTTTCCTGGATGAATCCCTATTAATCTAGCAACTACACTAGTCTTTGTTGGTCTAGAGATTTCTAAGCCTCCAAATGAATTTAGTTGATCGTACACAAATTGAGCAGTATTTTCTTCTTGAAAGGATAACTCTGGATTTTCATGTAAATATCTTCTCCACCCAATCACTTCATCATTAATCGAACTAACTACATCATCTAATTTTAAATTAGAAAAAACATCGTACTTCATCACTACACCTCCGAGATTAATTCAAATCTACTTAAGGAACATTTACGGTCTTTTTCCTTATATATCAATTTTATTACCTGAAAACGGTTTCTTCAATAACTTTTTTGTTAAAAATTCAAAATATTAATAATATTTAATATTCACAAAAAAAATAAACACTCCAAATTTGGAATGCTTATTTAAAACGATATATTTTACTAGGTCTTCCACGGTAAGATAAAGATTCCTCACCTATACATTCTAATAATTCGACTTCACATAAATCTGCTACAATACGTCTAGCATTCCGTTCTGTCATTTTAAGCTGTTCAGCTAGATTCTTTGTCGTAAAATCCTTCCATGCCATTCTTTTAATTAGATTCTCGATTTTATGATATGTCTTTACACTAATATTTCCTAATTTAAGCTTTTGCAATAGTTCTTGGTCATTTGAACGGTATGCATATGTCATCTCTTCTTCACGACCAAGAGACTCAATGATTTCGCCATTCTCTTGTACAATTATTATTTTTTGTTCATGCATCTCTTTCGACTGCTGAATTGATTCAATTGCATTTTTCTCTGCAGAATAAACAGTCTCACCAAAACCAATACCTACAGAAATTTTAGTATCAGATTCTAACGATAACTGCTCAAGCGTATTTTCTAGCATATGAATCTCTCGTGCAATTGCACCTCTAGAACTATAAATCAAATATTTACCATACCCCTTTTCAATCAGTGACCCATTTAATTGTTCGCAAAGTGTTAAAAGTACATCTTTAATTCGAAGTTCGATATGCTGTAAATGATAAGGTGATTTTGATTTCTGTATAATGCTCTCAAAATTTTCAATTTCAATCAACTCTACTCCAATTTGAGAGTCTTTAAAATAAAGACCTTTCACTTTCTCTGTTAGGAGCCTTAATGTATGCTTAATATCAACACTACTAGTAGATATCCATTCGACTGGAATATCGCGCTTTTTTAATTCCTGATAAATGAATGGAAAATTAGTCAATGCACCTTCTGTTTTATTGGAATCCCATAACTCAAGGTGAAATTGTAATAATTCATCTAAATTAATCTGCTCTTCTTCAAACTTTTTGATATAAAACTGATCAAATGACTCATTTAATTGCTCTAAAGCATCTTCTAATAAATTAGAATACGTTGGCATATCGATGCTTAATTGATTAATTAACCCACCAGTACTATACATGATATTTAACAAACTTTTATAAACCGAAGATTCTGTATGAGGAATATATAATAATTTTTCTTTTGAATGTAGGATTTTTTTTGCAATATTGTATGGCAATTGCCCCGAAAAAAGCCAGACATCTACATCTCGGTCATGTTTTTTTACAATTTCTTTTGTTTCAACAGGTTCATCATATGAAAATGGAAAAAATTCCAATTCATGTTCATATTCTTTAGTAAAACTTAATATTCGTTCCAAAGACCACTCTGGGCCAACAAGACCAATACGATACATTATTACACCTACCAATTACTCTAATTTTATAGGGGATTAAGTTTTATTTAGCTAATTTATATATAGTTAATCTTAACAGTATCTCACTATAAATTACCATGATATTTAGAAATTATTTGGGCAAAAAAAAAGAGGATGTCCCAAAAGTATAATCTTTTGGGACATCACTTTTTTGAGCATAAAAAAAAAATCGTTCTCTTTGGTACAATCTAAAATAGTGGGAATCCACTTCCAAAAAACAGAGAAATAGCAAACTAATAGAAGAATATCATACATAAAGCCTACAATTTTGCAAAATTCCATCAAAAAATGAAGAAATTAAAAAAACTGCCTCAAAAGGTCGTCATTCAACGACCTTTTGAGACAGCCTCTTTTTCATTTCCTTTTTAAAAAGCTTTTTTTTAGAAGGTCTTTTTAATCATTTTTCTTTTCCCTAAATCCCTTACTTTAATTTTTCTGTACTTAAAACGAACTTAAAAAATCCTTCATTTCATTAACTAACTCTTCAGGTGACTCATACATGCTCATATGTCCGGCACTGTTTAATGTAGCAGTTTTAATATTTTCTTTTTCGACTGAAAATGTCTTTTCAGGTGGTATAATCTGATCGTCTTTACCTGCCAGTAAAAGTACAGGTAAGTTTGTATCGTTAAGTACATGATTTCGATCGGGTCTATTCTTCATGCTTATTAAAGCATTAACCGTGCCATCTACTGAAGTTTTATACCCAATTTGTTTTGCTAATTCTATTTCTGCACTATTAGTTTGGATATTTTTTGGAGAGAAAAGTTTAGGAATTAACCCATCAACTACGTTTTTCACTCCTTCATTTTTCACTTTTTCACTAGTTGCTACTCTACCTTTTTTTGCTTCCTCACTATCTGGAAAAGCAGTAGAGTGGATTAATGAAAATCCATTTAAGTAATTAGAATATCTTTCTGCGAATGCAAGTGTAATATAGCCTCCTAACGAGTGGCCAAATAACGTTATTTGCTTAATGTTTAGTTGATCTAGTAAATCTTTCAAAACATCTGCATAGTCTTCAATTGAATGCTCTTCTTTTATAGCTGTAGAGTCTCCATGTCCTGGTAAATCAATTGCTATCACACGATAATCCTCAGATAGCTTTGGAACTACTTTTTCCCAATATTCATGACTTCCCATAAAGCCATGAATTAAAACGATTGGCTTCCCTTTTCCTTGATCCTTATAAGCAATTGATAAATCTTCAAGTTCTACTTTACTTTTAATAATCATTCAACTCCATTCGAGAATATTAATATCGGACTATTTTCATTTATAGAAAATACCGTTATTAAAAAACTAATTTAAAAGAATCTTATGAACAAAATTCTGCACTTAACTATTTTCTCCTCTCTTTTCACTAAATAATCTTCAAATAGAAAAGGCATGTCTTAAAAATGAAAGACAAGCCTAATTTCTATAAAGACCTTAAAATTTATCTACTTTCTGCTTAAAAACTGCATCGTTACGTTGAATTTTCTGACCTTTATTTTTATTTATAAATAAGTAAGCCACAGATAATACAATTAACCATGGTATTCCAAATTGAAGCATAATTTTAAAGCCAGTAAACCAAGAAGTAATTGTTAATCCTAATAATAAAATTGCTCCTAGTATTGTGAAGTAAGGGAAACCAATCATTTTTACTGGTAATTTTCGCCCGCCTGACCGTTCCCATTTCCTTCTAAAAAATAGATGGGAAATAAAGATTGTCATCCAAGTAAATATCGCACCAAACATTGAGATTCCCATCATAAATGCATATGAGGAATCTGGAAGTACTGCATTTACAATTCCAGCAACTACAATACCAATGGTTGAAACTGCAAGAGCATTTACTGGAACACCTTTTTTACTTACTGTTCCTAAAATTTTTGGCGCATGATTCGTTTTTGAAAGTGAATAAACCATACGAGTTGACGCATATAATTGGCTATTCATCGCTGACAAGGCTGCCGTTAAAATAATAAAGTTCATAAGGCCTGAAGCAAAAGGTATATTTAATATTTCCATTACCTTTACGAACGGACTTTCATCAACCCCTGCTGATTTCCATGGAACGATGATGAGCATGATTGCAATTGTTAATACATAAAAAATTGATAAACGAAAAACTGTTGCTTTAAGAGCTTTTGGAACAGCAATATCAGGCTCTTTTGCTTCACCTGCTGTAACCGATATCATTTCAGTTCCTAAAAAACTAAATAATGATATAAAGACGGCTACCCACATGCCCCACCAGCCAAATGGCATAAATCCTCCATCATTTGTTAAGTTCTCTACACCAATATTTGTATGGTTAGATGAACCAAACAAGACATACGATCCAAGTAGGATAAACCCAACAATTGCGCTTACTTTAATCATTGAAAACCAATACTCAAATGTTGCAAATGTATTAACACTTGTAGCATTTATATAGATTAAAACTGCAGCAAAAAAGGTAATCCAAACAATTCCAGGTACAGTTGGAAACCAATATTTCATATAGACTGCAATTGCACTTACCTCTACTCCAACAGCAAGAACTTGTGCCACCCAATATGAATAACGAACAAGATATCCTGCCATAGGATGAATATATTTTTCGGCAATTGTTCCAAACGAGCCGCTAGTTGGATGTGCAACGGTCATCTCTGCTAAACATCCCATGAGCAGTAAAACGATAAAAGCACCAACTGCATAACTGAGTAGTACGCTAGGACCTGCAGTTTTTATTGCTAATCCACTTCCTAGGAATAACCCTGTTCCAATTGCACAACCCATTGCAATCATCGTTAGTTGACTAGTTTTCAACTCTCTTTTTAAGCCTTTTTCTTGCTCGTTTTCAATTTTATAATTAGTGGTGGATTTCTTCATGATCTCATCCCCTTGTCCCCTTAGATAGCCAACTAAACTTACGCCACAACTTCACGTTCATTTTTAAATTTTTCATATTGCTTTTCAGTCATGATTTTCTTAAGAGTTTGTACCACTTCCCAAACTTCCTCGTAAGAAGTGTAAAGTGCAACAGGTGCAAGACGAATAATATTTGGTGCCCTAAAGTCAGGAATAATACCATTTTCTTTCAAAGACTTACAAATACGTGCTGCTTCTTCATGCTCTAGACTTACATGTCCTCCACGTCGTGCATCCTCTCTAGGAGATCCAATGAAAAATCCCATTTCTGCTAATTCTTGTTCAATACAATCCATTAAAAATTGATTTATTTGAAGTGATTTTTCTCGAATCGCATCAATTCCAGCTTCTGTAAAAATCTCCAAAGATCCGATTAATGGTGCACAGCTTAATACATGTGGAGTACCGATTTGATAGGCTCCAGCAGTTTCAGCAGGAGTTAGTGTGTGTTCCATATCAAATTGTTTATCTTTTCTAGAACCAAACCAACCTGCAAGTCCTGGCAATGTACCAAAATGTTTGCGATTAACAAATAATCCACCTACACCACCGGGTCCACCATTTAAGTGTTTATAATTGCACCAATAAGCAAAATCAACATCCCACTCACTAAAAGAATGCGGTATTGCTCCAACTGAATGGCAACCATCAAAACCGATTAAAATTCCTCGTTTATGAGCCTCTTCAGTTAAGCGATTCATATCTAAAATTTGACCACTACGGTATAAAACTGTTGGTAAAATAATCAAAGCAATTTCATCCGTCATTGCATTTATTATGTCGTCCTCATCTAAATAACGTCCATCCTTACTTTTTACACAAATAAGATCTTGCACAGGATCTAATCCGTGAATACGTAGTTGACTTTGGAGGGCATAAATATCTGATGGAAATGTAAGCTCATCAGCTAATATCTTTTTTCTACTGGCATTAGGTTGAAAAAAAGTAGCTACTAACTGATGTAAATTAACCGTCGTGGAACCGGTTACAATTACTTCCTCAGGTGAAGCACCAACTAAAGGAGCTAATTTTTCTCCTAATTTTTCAGCCATGAAAAACCAAGGATGATTTCCATTTGTCCACCCATCTATTCCGTAGTTCTTCCAATCTTCCAATGATTCTAGTAAAGTACGTTCAGCTCTTTTAGAAAGTAGACCTAATGAATTACCATCCATATAGATTGATTCAGGATTTAAGTAAAACTCATCTCTATACTTTCTAAGTGAATCAAGACTGTCCATTTTTTGGGCGTATTCTAATGTTGCTTCTGTAACTTTCGTATTCATACTGTTCCTCCTCTATCAATCTACTAGTTAAATCTATTGTGAAAAAATCATATCAAAATAACTGACACCATGTCAATGACATCATGTCAAATAATCTGATAATAAAAAATTTTACTTATAAAGAGCTGGTTTTTATGTTAATCATATATAGGATTTCTTCCATTTTTATAAATTTACCTATATGCTAGAAGTAACATATGTTGGAGGATCGTAGTATGAGTAATGACAAAGTAGAATCTAAGCGTCAATTACGTTCATTAATGACAAGACAAAAACTACTAGAAGCTGCTAAAGAAGTATTTCATGCAGAAGGATTTCAAAAGGCAACGATAACACAAATGATAAAAAAAGCTGATATTGGCTATGGAACAGCTTATGTACACTTTAAAGGGAAAGAAGAGCTTTTAATCGTGTTAATGGAAAATGTAATGGAAAGATTTTATGAAATTGCCGAAACTCACTTTTTTCCAGAAACGAAAGAATCCGCTGAATCGATTATTTATAAACAAGCTACTTCTTTTCTAAAAATGGCAGAAGATGAGCGAAACATGATGCAAATTTTTGAACAAGCTATTGGAGTATCTGAAATCATCTCAGACAAATGGAAAACAATTCGTGAAAAGTTTATTGATCGCATATCACTCGATGTTTCATATGCACAAGAAACTGGATTAGCAAGAAAAGAATTAAATCATGAACTAGTCGCGCGTGCTTGGTTTTATACAAATGAGATGTACTTATGGGAAATCGTTCGAGATGAACAGCATTATTCCATTGAAGAAATTGCAAAAACAATCACATCACTTTATACAAGTGGTCTTTATTAAGAACCAAATAAAAAAGCTCAAACAAATCAATTCTAAAGTTTGAGCTTTTTTTCAATTCTACTTTGAATTAGCACTACAATACATTTCTCGCAATATAAACTTCTGTACTTTCCCAGATGCATTTCGAGGAAGCTGCTCAATAAATTCAACAACTCTAGGAATCTTATACCCTGCCATTCTTTCGCGGCAAAAAGATCCAATCTCCTCAAAAGATAGACGATGCCCCGGTTTTAATACGACAATTGCTGTTACAACCTCTCCCCATTTAGCATCAGGCGTACCAATTACTGCCGCTTCCAAAATAGAATGATGCTCATATAAAACATTTTCAATTTCAACTGAGTAAATATTTTCTCCACCAGAAATTAACATATCCTTACTACGATCAACTAACGTGATATATCCTTCCTCATCTACTACGGCTAAATCTCCTGTATATAACCAACCATCTTTTATCGTATCTGCTGTCTCTTTCGGCTTTTTATAATATTCCTTCATGATTGTTTCACCTTTTAAGATTAATTCACCAACTTCACCTGGTAAAACTTCTTCATCTTGTTTATTGACTACTTTAATAACTGTATAGAGTAAAGGTGTTTTTCCTGATTTTCCTAAATGGTGCTCATGATCTTCTGGAGAAAGATATACCCCTGTAGGTCCCCCTTCAGTTAATCCACATAAGCTGAAAAATTGATTTGTATTAAATAATTTCATACTTTTCATTAAGATTTCAGGAGGCATAGGAGCTGCACCGTATGCACATCTTTTCACTGAAGAAAGATCAAAATCGTCAGCATTTGGAACTTGTTGTAAATAGTTATACATTGTAGGGACACCAAAAAATAAAGTGATTTTATATTTTTCAATATCCTTTAAAACATTTAACGGGTTAAATTCTTGATGAATTATATTTGTCATACCTAAATATAAACCTGGTAATAGAAAGATTACGAGCTGAGCACAATGGAATAATGGAGCAACATGTAAAAGCCGATCCTGACAGCTTTGCCCCATTACCGCACTCAATCCATTTATGAGCTTTTCAATTCGTTTATAGTCGAAAAGCGCACCTTTTGGTTGTCCAGTCGTACCTGAAGTATATAGCAAATGAAAATCATCATCTCCTGAAATCTCTACTCTAGGATCTTCGTCAATTAATGACAACACATCAAAGAAGCTTAAACAATCCTGCGATGAAGTTATAGGAGCAGTAATGATATTTCTTACTTTCGATGAGGTTTTTGAAGCATCTAAAACGACTTTTTCTAGTTCTGAATCACAAACAACAAAAACACTATCCGACTGTTCTAAAATATATTCAACTTCTCGAGAAACAAGCCGGAAGTTAATTGGAACGACAACAACTCCTACCTTTACAGCAGCACAATAACTAATCACAAACAAGTCTGAGTTTGCCATCATAAGAGCTAGTTTTTCACCTTTTTTTAAACCTAGTTTCTGTAATCCCCAAGCAAAACGATTAACCATTTTATTGAATTCCATGTATGTGTATGTACGGTCTTGATAGACTAATGCTAATTTATCTGGGTGCCTTTGTGCGTTTAGCGATAATACATTTCCAAAACTCATTTGCTTACCCCCGTATTAAATAATTTAGATTTAATCAGCTGACCTAATAACTCCTTTTTCAATGAATCGATTAATTGTTTGATGGTCGTATCCTAAACTTAATAAAACTTCTTTTGTATTCGTTCCAGGTTTTACTCCAACATGTTGATAAGTAGTTTTAAACACTGAAGATTTAAAAGGTGAACCAATTTGCAATTGATTTGTACCGTCATTTTTTTGAACGTTTACTAAAAGCCCCCTTTCTTTTACTTGCGGATGCTCACATGCTTCTTCAAAAGTTAAAACTGGCTCAACACAGGCATCAAATTTACTAAAAATTTCTTTTAACTCATTAAACGTTTTCTTACTAAATGCACGCTTTACTTCATTTTTAAATAAATCGATTTCATCCTTCTCCTCACTAAAAGAATAAGGAAGAAATGGCATGATTTCTAATGCCTGACATAGTTGTTTTCTAAATGAAGGTTCAAGACTGCCAACTGAAAAGAATCGACCATCTGCTGTTTCGTAATAGTCATAAAACACGCCACCATTTAAAAGATGTTCCTCAGGCTTTGGATTAATTTTTTGAGTTAACCAACCAGATCCCATTAAAGATTGCAACGCAAAAGTACAATCTGTCATGCTAATATCAACCCATTGTCCTTCACCAGTTTGCTCACGATGAATGACGGCCGATAAAATGCCAATAATTGCGTGTAACGATCCACCTACTTGATCTGCAACTTGGATTCCCATCGGAACTGGACGCTCATTTTTTCTTGTTGAATAACTCAAAACACCTGTTAATGAAAGATAATTATTATCATGTCCTGCTCGATTTCGATACGGACCTGATTGTCCATAACCAGTAATTGAACAGTAAATTAGTTTCGAATTTATTTTCTTTAATTGCTCATAGCTTAAGCCAAGCTTTTCCAACACTCCTGGTCGAAATTGCTCAATGACAATATCGTACTCCTTCACTAACTTATAGATTATTTCAGTACCTTCTTCGCTTTTTAAATCAAGGGTAATAGATTTCTTAGAACGATTAATCGTTTGATGTGCGGCAGATTGGTCTCCATCGAATGGAGGTGAAGTTTGTAATAAGTCGGGATGATATGGAGATTCGATTCGTAACACTTCTGCACCTAAATCCGCTAGTATCATAGTTGCATAGGGACCCGGTAAAAGACGTGTAAAATCCAGAATTTTCAATTTATTCAACATATAGTAAACCTACTATTCAATATCATTTCTCCCCCCATCTCTATCGTTTCTCGTGTACATTAATTATTCAAGATTACTTTGTATCTTTCCTTTTTTAGATTAATTTCTTTTCTACCCTTGTTTTTTATCATTTTAAGTTTCATTTTTCTAAGTAAAAAGGCATTCATTTTAAGAATGGTTTTTTCAGACTGTTGGAAAATGAGTTTGTCAATTAGGAATCCAGATTATGAACCTGTTACAAGTATGGTATTTTCATATTTTTGCATTTTTACTGACTCATGAACCTGTGAATTTAAATCTTCTGTAAAGGAAGCAATAGACCTTGAATGACATTTGGTAGTCTAATTGCACGATTAGTTTTAGTTGTGGTTAATTTCCCCTTAATAGTATTAGTCGAAAATTTGCAACATGTATTGGAGAAAATTACACTATTTGAATATTTATATAAAGCTTATAATAAATATACATAATTAAATATTCATAAAAATTTATATAATTCGCACTTATAAATTTCGTTCTACTGAAGGAGACACAACATGTACCCCACACAAGAATGGTTTAACAATCGATTTAACGATATGATTTACCCAAACACCTATCCGAACGATATTTTGGATACGAAACCTCCAAAAAAACGATGATGAACAGAATACAGTAATTAGTTTAATCATTAAAAGATAATGCGATTATTATTTCATATTGAAGGTAAAAAAATGCACCGACCACTAAATGGTCGGTGCATTTTTTTTACTAGTTTTCTTTATTTAATTTTGAAATATATCGCCTAAAAACCCACTAAAAAATGGTTTTTTAATCACGCATTGCCCCTGCCTCACGAGAAGTCATTGCTCCTTGTCCATGGCTAACATCACTTTGAATTTGTTGTTTTACTTTTTGAGGATTAGTTCCTGATTTCATATTAGTACCCATATTCCCTTTTCCTTGTTGATTCTGTGGCATAAAAATCCCTCCTAAGATTATTGTTTTAAACAACTATATTATTTACAAAAACCCTTCTCATATCCCACGGAATTGACTAATTTCAATAATGAAGTAAGCAATTGTTAATGGCTCAAAAAAGATATCCAAATAGCCAATCACTTTTTTTGATTCCAAAATAAGCTTCTTTTTCTAAATTAATAGTTTGACTATTCAGATTTAACAAACTATAATCTAATTAAACTAACTACCGGTAGTTAATAACCGGAATAAAAAATTAGGAGATGATTTTTGTGAAATATCCACTTTCACCTGATGTAAAACCTGAGTTTTGTACAACTGGAACATTTATGAGATTACCATCAACAAGAGAAAATGCGAAATTAGCAATCGTTGGCATGCCTTTTGATACTGCAGCCTCATTTCGTGTTGGTGCACGATTTGCTCCTCAAGCAATCCGACAAGCTTCTATGACTTTATTCCCATATCATCCGATTCATAAGGTATATCCATTTGACGACAGCAATGCCATCGATATTGGAGATGTATCAGTTATTCCTCATAATATTCATCGAAGCTATAAACTAATGGAAGACGCGATGTTTGAATTAATGGAGAATAATATTATCCCAATCGGTTTAGGTGGTGACCACTCGATTTCTTTAGCAAACCTACGAGCTGCGGCTAAAAAACATGGCCCGGTTGCGATGATTCACTTTGATTCGCATACTGACACTTGGGATACATATTACGATGAAAAATATTGGCATGGTTCACCTTTTATCCGAGCTCACGAAGAAGGACTTCTAATTCCAAACAAAGTATTCCAATTAGGTATTAGAGGCACATTGAATCATCCAGGAGACATAGATGCTAGCCATGAGCTTGGTTACAATGTTATTACTACACCGGAAATGTATGAACGTGGTTTTGAAAGTATTTTAAAAGAAATGAAAGAAGTTATTGGAGATACACCATGCTTCTTAACTTTTGATATTGATTTCGTCGACCCTTCTTGTGCACCAGGAACTGGGACTCTTGAAGTAGGTGGATACAATAGTATGGAAACATTAAAAATGATCCGCACATTAACTGATTTCAATTTTATTGGCTTTGATGTCGTTGAAGTACTACCATCCTATGACCCAACTCAAATCACAACACTATTAGCTGCAACGCTAGTTCATGAATTTGCTAGTTTAGCTACATTGCAAATTAAAAAAGAAAACCTAAAGTAAAGATAACTATATTTTCTGAAAAGGGTTGATAAATTGAATGAATAAGCTTCCTATATTAAATCGATCGCTTTCATTAGGGCATGTTATTTTATTTGGACTATCATTTATGGCACCTATCACAGTTTTTACAACTTATGGTATCGCAATTAAAACAACAAATGGAATGATTCCTACCGCATACTTTATTTCACTTGTTGTCATGTTATTTACCGCTTATAGCTACGAAAAAATGGTAAAAGAATTTCCAACAACTGGCTCAGCCTATACTTATGTCCAAAAAGGAATTAATTCATCCATGGGGTTTCTTGTAGGTTGGGTAATTTTATTAGATTATTTGCTTAGCCCGATGATTAGTGCATTATTATTTGGGATTTTTATTCATGCGTATTTACCGATTATTCCAGTATCAGTTTGTATTATTACATTTGTCGTCATTATTACATTAATTAACATTTTGGGAATTAAGTTCGCTACAAATGTAAGCGCTATATTACTTGCATTACAGATACTCTTTATAGTAGTCTTTTGTCTTTTTAGCATAAAAGGCTTAATTGATGGAAAAGGAACAGGTAATATTTTATCGACTACTCCTTTCTTTGATCCAAAAGTTCATTTTTCAAAAATATTATCAATTGTTCCATTATTATGTTTCAGCTTTCTTGGTTTTGATGCAGTAACAACATTGGCTGAAGAAACAAAAAATCCGAAAAAAACATTACCAATAGCAATCTATTTAATTACAATCATTGGTGGAATTTTATTTGTAGCATCTACATATTTCGCACAAGCTATTTTTCCAAATTTCTCATCCTTTAAAGATTCAGAATCTGCTGCTGTAGATCTATTTGTATATGTTGGTGGGAATTTCTTAAATGCATTTTTCTTAAGTGTAACAGTTATCGCAGCTATTGCTTCAGCTGTAGCCTCTGGTGGAAGCGGTGCTAGGGTTTTATATGCAATGGGTAGAGAGAACATACTCCCTAATCGTATATTTGGCTATGTATCTCCCAAATTTAGAACACCTATTTTCAACATTATTTTAATTGGTTTTATTGCACTAACAGCACTTTTCTTAGACTTAGATACAGCTGCTGCGTTTATAAACTTTGGGGCATTATTTGCATTTACATTTGTTAATGTCTCAGTAATGATTCATTTTATCGTGAGAAAAAAACAACGAAGTATAAAGGCAATCATCTCATATGGAATCATTCCATTCATAGGTGCTATAGTAACTGCCATTTTTTGGACAAAACTAGATGTTCATTCCATGGTATTAGGCTCAATATGGTTAGTTGTCGGTCTTGTTTACTTGCTATATTTAACGAAATTTTTCAGACAGCGTCCTCCTGAATTTGACTTTAATGAAACAAATTTAGACGTACAAATATAAATTACTGGTGAAGGAGATTATTATGAAAGCTGATATTGTACTCTCGAGTAATGCTGTTTTTACTGGCATTGTTAATAAACCGCAAAAACTCTCAATCGCAATTTTGGATAATCGAATAATTGCTGTTTCACCATTTGAAGAAATCGAATCGTTAATTGGTGAAAATACAATTGTCCAACAATTCGGTGATCAAATGATTATGCCTGGTTTCCACGATTTCCATGTCCATGCAATGATGGGAAGTCTCTCTTTAGAATGTGCAAATCTCTTTTCTGCTCGATCTGAAAATGAAGCAGTACAAATAGTTCAGGAGTATGCAAAGACTGTTTCTGAAGATGAGTGGATTATCGGTTTCATGTGGGACTCGAGCTATTGGAACAATAAAAAATTCCCAACCCGCTTCTCACTGGATGAAGCATTTCCAAACCGCCCTGTTGTTTTATTTCACGCTGAGGGACATTATACATGGGTAAATTCTAAAGCATTGCAAATAGCTAATATCGGTAGTCAAACTAAAAATCCACCTAACGGCATTATTGAAAAAGATCAAAATGGTGACCCGACTGGAATTTTAATTGAGGAAGCCTCCTCTTTCATTACTAAATATGCTTACGATTTTTCAAAGTTGAAAAAAAGAGATTTATTTAGAAATTTTTTAGTAGAAGCAGGAAAAAATGGAGTAACCTCCATAAACAATTTATACGGAACTGAAACATTAAGCGGATTAGATGACTTCGAGGTTTTTAGCGAATTTGAAATCGAAGAAGCACTTTCAGTAAGAATGCATCTTTATCCTGCCTTAAATGGTGATATGAAAGAAGCTTTACGTTTAAGGGGGAAATATCATTCTGATAAATTACGTGTTTCTGGTTTAAAACAATTTATCGATGGAGTAGTAACAAGTCGTACTGCTTATATGTTTGAGCCCTACGCTGATGCTCCAGATACCTTTGGGTTACCAGCTCATTCAATTGAAGAGATAAAAAAGTGGGTAGTAGATGCAGACCGTTATGGTTTTAGCATTCGTTTCCACGCAATAGGAGATGCTGCAATTCGCTTAGCACTTGATTCATATGAAAATGCACAAAATGTAAATGGTAAAAGAGATTCGCGCCATTCGGTAGAACACATTGAAGTAATTCATCCAAATGACATTTCACGATTTGCTTCTTTAGGCGTGATTGCTTCGATGCAACCAGACCATTTTGCATTATCAGAAAGAACGACCTATACTGAACGAATTGGCAGTCATCGTGAAAAATATGTGTTTGTCATCAATTCATTAAAAAAGGCTGGTGCAAGGCTTGCTTTCGGAACAGACTTTCCGATAGATTCTTTAAATCCATTGCTTCAAATTTACCGAGCGATTACTCGAATCGACAGTAGTGGCAAGGAAGTTTGGAATCCCGAAGAAAGGATCTCACTCTTTGATGCACTAAAAGCCTATACTTTTGGCCCTGCTTTTGGAACATTTCGGGAACATGAGCTTGGTACACTTGAAGAAGGAAAACTTGCCGATCTTGTTGTACTAGACCGAAATTTATTCGAGGTCCATCCCGAAGAAATCAAAGATGCTTCCATTCTAATGACGATTTGCGATGGGAAGATTGTTTACTCTAAGCAAAAGGCATATTCTCAAACTAGGTAAAAAACAAAAGCTCTGTCATCTTAAAGCAGAGCTTTTTTGCATTAAATTAAAACATTATTTAGACTTAATATGTATTCCAGTTTATAATCTAGCTAACAAGAGTTAGTTTCGGAGGATGAAGATGACAAAGGATAAAATTATTGCAGCAGCACTTGCCCTGTTTTCCAAAAATGGTTATGAGGGTACTAGTTTAACTGAAATTGCTAAAGCAGTTGGAATACAGAAGCCGTCAATATATAACCATTTTAAAAGTAAGGAAGAAATCTTCCTTACTATTTATGAGAATATATTATGGCTTCATGTGAAAAAAGTAGACGAGCTGATGGGTGAAATTGGCGAACAATCTGCGAAGGAACAGCTTTACCAAATTCTAAACGTAACATTTGAATATTATATTGAGTTTGAAGAACAGTCTACTTTCCTAAATCGAGCTGTCTTTTTTTCACCTGAATCTTTAAAAGAACAATTACATACTCAGTTCATGGAATCTGAGGAAGCAATGTCAACTATTTTAAGATCAGTGATTGATAAAGGGATTAAAAATGGTGAAATTCGAACAGGAAATGTAGAAGACTTTGTAATGTCTTATTACTGTCTAATTGATGGTATTTTTATTGAGTTATCTTATTATGGAGCTGAAAAGATGAAACCAAGAATATCGAATATTTGGAGAAATTTTTGGTACGGCTTTCAAAATGAATAGCAAAAAAGCATTCGATTAAACGAATGCTTTTTTATTCATATTACTGATTAGCTGTTAATTCTGATTTAAACTGCTGAATTAAATTGTCATCTGCAGGTGCTGCTGGTTTATAAAATCCTTTTTGTAATGCATAATTGTATAATGTGCGTTGACGCGCTTCATCTTGATTTCGTAATTGAATTAAAGTTTGTCTTAACTCTGAGTTATTTGATTCATTAATATATCCAGCATAAGCCGCTAAACTAGCGTTAAGCCCAGCTAAATAATCATTTACCATATCTTTATCTTGAAACATTTTACCATCTCCTTATCCTAAAAAATTTAGAAGTTCTTGTCTTGATTGCTGTGCTGATTGAGCATCTCTTTGTAGTAATGCTTTTAATTCTGGATCAGAGCAATTTTGAGCATAAGCCTCTAATTTATTTGCGATTGTACTATGCCCTCCGATAATATGACGCAGGTTTTCTAATTCAAGTTCTGTTAATGAATTGTCCATATTTAAATCTCCTTTCGAACATAAAATTACTTTATTAATTTTCCTAAATTCTAAAAAAAAATACGTAAAAAAAGCTCAATCTATCCAATTAATAGATTGAGCTTTAAACTGTTTGTCAAATTTAATTAACTCTCACTGCTGAAGTCAGCATCTTCTAGTTTAACCTTTTTCGTTTTCATCACTACTTTATAGCCAAGGTATCCAAGAATAAATAATGGTAATCCAATATAAGAAACTGCAATACCATACCAGTCAACTTTCGGTCCGATAAATGCATTATAATTCGTTCCAAGCATTGCAACTAAACATAAAACTGTCGCTAAAATTGGACCAAGTGGGAACCATTTTGCTAAATAAGGTAGATCCTTTAATTTTCTTCCTTGAGCGATATACGCTTTACGGAAGCGGTAATGCGTAATTGAGATACCTAACCAAGAAATATAACCAGCTAAGCCTGCTGCATTTAATAACCAAGAGTATACTGTACCATCACCAAATAATGAAGTTAAGAAGCAAACCGCACCAATTAGAGTTGTCGCAATTAATGCACTAACTGGAACTCCACCTTTGTTTACTTTTCTTAAGAACTTTGGTGCTTTTCCTTCTTCAGCTAATACCCAAAGTACACGAGAACCAACGTATAAGCTTGAATTACCCGCTGATAAAACTGAAGTTAAGATAACTGTATTCATTGCAGCAGCTGCAAAAGCAAGTCCTGCATGTTTAAATACTAAAGTAAATGGACTGATCGCAATACTATCAACGTCTCCACCTAATAAGTTTGGATCTGTGTAGCTTATTAAACAGCCAATAACGAAAATCGCTAATACGTAGAATAATAAAATACGCCAGAAGATTTGCTTGATCGCTTTTGGAATATTCTTTTCAGGATTTTCACTTTCCCCGGCCGTAACTCCGACCATTTCAGTTCCTTGGAAAGCAAAACCTACAATCATAAATACACTAAAGATTGATAAGAGACCACCTTTGAATGGTGCTTCTCCTTTTGTGAAATTATCAAATCCTCCTGTATGACCATTCATAATACCGAAAATCATTAATAATCCAATTACGATAAAAATAATAATTGTAGCTACTTTAATAATTGAAAACCAAAACTCAGATTCCCCATATCCTTTTACAGATAGTACATTTAATCCAAAAATTAAAACAAGGAATATAGAACTCCATACGATCCCTGGAGTATGTGGGAACCAATATTTCATAATTAAAGCCGATGCTGATAATTCTAATGCAAGGATGATTGCATTGTTATACCAATAATTCCAACCAACAGCGAAACCAAGAGCTGGATCGACAAATCTTGAAGTATATGTGCTAAAAGACCCTGAAATTGGAATTAAAGTTGCCATTTCGGCTAAGCTAGTCATCAAGAAGTAAACCATGATACCAGCAATTAAATAAGCAACCAGAGCTCCACCTGGACCTGCATCATGGATCGTTGCTCCACTCGCTAAAAATAAACCAGTACCAATCGTACCACCCATAGCGATCATAGTTAAATGTCTTGTTTTTAGTTTTCTTTCTAAATGCTCTTTTTTAGGCGCGTTACTTTCAATAGTGAAATCATTTTTACGGTTTGTATTTTGCATGAATACACCTCTTTATTTTAAATTGAAATTTCTCCAAGAAGGATTGTTTTAATCTTTTATAGCTCACATTTCAATCTATTCTATGACAATTTGTCATTCGTCAAGAAATTACAAAACACATTCCGAATTCCGTATTTTAATACTAATCCTGGAACGAGAGCGATGTAAAGATGAAAATCCTACCTTCTAAATTTAACAAAGAAATAAAGCTTGTCCCCTCAATGCTGATAGCGTTTTCATTTTTTTTACTTTCATCATCGAAATGTTCTTAATTTAAATTATCATAATTTGACGAAAAATAGAAGGAGTTTTTTCATTGTTTAGATAATTTGGAGTTATTTAAGAATAGTTAAATTTTCAAAAACCGTATATTTATTTGAAACAATAAATATATATTAAGTCCTAGTTCAACATTCTTCAACTATTAATTTTTAGATTAGAAAATATTATATAATGAAAGCGCTTTGTTGTCGTTTATTGTTGTCTTTCCTTATTTAATAAAGTACTAGACTAGATTGAAGTTCCAAATTAAAGAATCTGAATACAGGAAAATCCTCACTCTCTTTCTAGTAAAAATGTCATGAATCTTTATCTTTACTCTGGTCCACTATATACAAAAAAATGAATAAAACTAAGTTAATAGTTTTCTGAATTTTTAGAACAAAAAATCCCAAAAAAACATTCTTCATATTTCCGGAAGAATGCTTTTTTCATCTATTTTTAATTTCTTATGGAGTAACGATATTGATCTCTTTTTTGAAATAGTCAAATAAAGTTACCATCTCTTTAAATTTCTCTATATTCCCTGTAATGCTTAACTTTCCATTTGCAATTGCCTGATTTACATCAAGTTTTCCATACATAATTAAATAAAAGGTTCCTTTATCTACAAATAGTGTTGCATCAGGACTTGAAGTAGTTAAACCATCCTTATAATTAAAAACTGCATTCTTTATATCAATTGTGTAATTTGTTTTCAGATCAGTAAAATTCACATTGAATGTAAAACGCTTATTCTCCACTTTTGGACCATTAAGGGTAATCGAAATAAAATCAAAAAAATCATTTACTTTCATATTTAAGATGGCTTGTTGGTCTACAGTACTTAAAGTTTCATCTGTCTTCCTAATACCTTTTCTCAATTCCTGTGCACCCGTTAAATAGACATTTCTCCAGGCTGCAGATTCGGCCTTGTATCCTAACTGCTCGTAAGATTTTGCTAGTAAGGTCTTTGCCTCTTTGTTATTCGGGTTTGCCATAACGACATTTTTCAAAACTTGTGCTACCCATCGATAGTCACCTTTCTCAAAATCCTTTTTTGCGAGCTTCAGAACCTTCTTTTCTCCACCCATGTATTGGACATATTTAGTTCCAGTTTCTACTTGTGGAAGTGGATCTAAATCAGAGGGATTACCATTAAAATAACCTAAATAATAATTGTAAACTGCTTTAGCATTTTGCTTCAAATCACCATAATATCCTCGATTCGCCCAATATTTTTCAAGGCTAGCAGGTAATTTTATTTGTTCGGCTATTTCATCTGCAGTGTACCCTTGGTTGGCTAGACGAACTGTTTGATCATGAATGTATTTATATAAATCTCGTTGCTTTGTAAGCTGCTCAATTACATAATCTCTTCCCAATAACGGCCAGCTATGAGCTGTAACTAATGCATCGATTTCTTCATTACCAAATAACTTAATAGTATGATCCAAAGCTTTTACCCACTCAGAGGCATCTCTTGTTTTTGCTCCTCTTAAAGTGTAAAAATTATGCATAGTATGACCTGTATTCTCAGCAACGACTAATGTTTTGTAATCATGTATGTAATAATGCATTTCTGAAGGTGCTTCAGTATTTAACGTTAATAAAAACTTGAATTTAATTCCATCTATTTCCATCGTTTGTACTTTATCTTTAATTTCAATTGTCGGTGGCATAAAGCTGATTGTACCTGTACTAATTCTTGGGCCAATCCCATTTGTTACGTATCCTTTTTTATTTACGGGTAAAAGATATCCGAACATATACCCTGCCCTACGTGACATGATGTTACCTAATAGGATATTTTCACTGACTACTTCCTTAGAAAAGTTTAATGGAGCAATAATTGGTACATTTTCTGGATTTGTAGCGTACTGTACAACCCCTTTCACCCCTCCAAAATGATCAGCATGACTATGACTAATAACTACTGCACTAACTGGTTTTTTAGGGCGATTCGCATAATAAACTTCCATTGCTGCTTTAGCGGTTTCAATCGTTGATAATGTATCTAATATGATTAAACCTGTTTTACCTTCTACAATTGTCATCACGGACACATCTTGCCCACGAATTTGATATACCCCATCAACTACCTTGTATAGCCCTGGAGTATTTAATAATTGAGCTTGTCTCCATAAAGATGGATTGACAGTTAAAGGCGCCGGCCCATCACTAATAATTGAATATTGATCACGGTCCCAAATGATATCACCTTTTAGATTTTTTATTTGATCCTGCATTAATGGTGCTATGAAGCCTTTATGAGCATCATTAAAATCTTGCTTATCATTGAAATTTAATTCGCTATACATTTTTTCATTTGACTTAATTGTATCTTTAGTAGGAGGCATGGCTTGAGAAAAAACGGTTTGAGAAAAGGTGGTACCTAACAAACATGTTATTATTAGTAAAGATGTTAATCTTTCTGCTTTAAACATGGTTTTACTCCTTCTAATCAACAGATAGAATTGGAACAAAAAGCAACAAAACTTCTTCAATACGTTACACTTTGTTCCAATTTATTTTTTATGAGGATATGAATGTTTACTGTTAATAATCTTTCTTAAATCTCCTCTAAATAAAGCATCTTTCATTTCTTTAGGATTAAACGGAATAAACGGCGCTAAATATGGAACCCCCATTGATCTAATTGTTGCCATATAAGCGATCAAAATAATTAATCCGATGATAATCCCTTTTAATCCAAAGAAGAAACCTAAAAATAAAAAAACTATTCGTAACGTCATAACCGATCCATACAGTCCTCCTGCAGCAATTGCAATACTAGAAAGGAAATTAATTCCTACTATTATTAACGTCACAGAATGAATCAGTTTTGCAGTGACTGAAGTTTGTCCAACTACAATAGCCCCTATAAGTGAAACAATAATAACAGTTGATTTTGGAATCCTCAACGATGCTTCAGTTAGTAGTTGAAAAATAATCATGACAAATAAAATCTCACATATAATTGGAAGCATTGTATCTGACCCTGTGAAAAACGTCTTTGCAAATTTATGGGGTACCCAGTCATGATGAAAGCGGACCACTGTTTCAAAAAAACCCAATAAAATAATTGAAAATAACCAACTAAATAAACGCAAAAACCTGAATCCATATCGACCTGATTTAGTATGATATTCATCAGGTTGATGGAAAAAATGAAGAAAAAGACAAGGAACGATAATACCATAAGGAATACCATTTACTAAAATCGCAACACGCCCCTCATATAATGCTGAAACAGTGACATCTGGACGTTCGCACGTAAAAACAGTTGGAAAGAATGTTTTTTTCCCTTCTAAAGCGTCTTCAATTACTCTCGCTTCTAATAAATAGGAAACATCTAAATTTTTTATTCTTGACCTTGTTTCATCTAAGATGCTTTGGTCAACAAATCCGTCCATATAAATAATCGATACATCTGTTTTTACTTCGTTCCCTACCTCTAGATTTTCAATACTTAACTTATTTGACGGTATGATATTACGGAGAAGATTGACATTAACTTTTAACTGTTCATTAAATCCTATTAACGAGCCTTTCAATGATCTTTGAGTATCAGGCTCATTGATTGACCGCATTTGCCAATCAGCAGTATCTGCTAATATTCCTTCATCGTAACCATCGACTAAAATAAGTGTCTTTCCTTTCGATAGCCCAACCAAAATATCTTCATAAGCTGTTACCTTCATTACATCAGCAATTGAAAGATGACGGGTGATAACAGTGTCAATAGTATTGAATTTTATCATTCTTAGCAAAGGCGTAAGAATATTATCTTGAATAGATTGTGTATTCGTTATTCCATCAATATACAAAACTGCAGCATCACGAATGACTTCATCATTTACCGTGATTTGTCTAACTTTTAAGTCAGTACCATTATTAAACATTTCTTTTAAATAGTTTATATTCTTTTCTATACTTACTACTAAACTAGATTGTTCTTTGTTATTCACAAATAAACTCCTTAACCACATTTTGCTTAGTTTATCCTTCAAATTCCAATTTATGACAAGTTACTTGTTAACACTTTTTATGAGTTTAAAAACAAGCATTCAAAATGAATATTGAAACCATAAAAAATATACCGACTCGCACGATGGCGAATGTAATAAAAGATACAATTATAGAGTGTTCTCAAGAAGAGTAAATGAAGCTTCATTAAATTTTTTAAACCGGAGATGAAATGTAGGTTAAAATAGAAAAAAAGATGATATCGTCTTCTCGATATCATCTTTTCATTTTTATTCAGTTGACTCTACTTCTTTTTTTTCATGATCTGTAACACCCAATACATCTAGCAAAAAGATGAAAACTGGTATCCCGATAATAAGACCCCATACGCCAAAAAATCGTTCAGAAAAAACAAGAATTAGAAAAGTATAAAAAACTGGTAAGTTCGTTTTAGCTGATATTAGCTTTGGATTTAAAAAATAGGTTTCAAGTGAATGTAAAACAAAAATCATCAATATGACATACATGATATGTGCCATTCCACCAATTGTATAGGCAATCGTACAAAGTGGAATTAACGAGATAAACATACCAGCAACCGGGATTAGTCCAAGTAAGAATATCAAGAAGCCTAAACCGATAAGCTGTGGAAATCCCATAAATCTTAATGCGATCACCGATAAAATACAATTCACCAATGCAATTAAAAACTGGGCTTCAATCACTTTTCCAAAAGAACGTGAAAATCTTTCGCCGAAATATGCCATCTCATAATAAAAAAGTGATATTTTACTATTCTCAAACTTTTTGGTAAATGCAATAATCCTAGGTTTTTCAAGTAGAAAAAAGAAACTCAGAACTAAAGCAATTAATACTTCAATCCCCCATTGGCTAATATTAGAGGCATACTTATATAAAAAATCTAATCCTTGCTCAGTGTAACCTGATATTTCAACCTTTTTAATTGCGGTTACAATATAATTGATGATTTTCTCATCTGGTGGATTCATATAAAACGTTTTGATTTGTACGATTAGTTGGACAACTTGAGTTGTAATAACAGGTAAATAATTATAGATCCCTACGACTAAAGCTGCCACAATAACTATATACAAAGAATAGACAACTACTAACCGATTAACCGGTAAAATCTTGTTTACTCTATTAATAATAAATTTATGTACTCGATCCATTAAATAAGTAAAAATGAAAATTAGTAAAATTAAATTTATTATTTTGCGAGTTAAGATTAGTACAAGAATGATACAAGCCATCATTGCTAGTCGTCTAAACGTACTACTTTGAAAAAATTTTTTGACCTCCATTCCACAACCCCCTTACTTAGATATTATTTTGAGTAGTATGGAAATCTTAATTATTATGATAAAAACATAACCACATCCCAAAGGAAGTGGTTCATAAAGTTGCTTCTCTTTTCATTTTTATTTAGTAAAATCTTCAATTATGAATTTTCATTTAACAAATTCTTAATGTTGAAAAGCGCCACTTTATATTTTACCAATTATAATACCAAAAATAAAGCTGCAGCTAGACAATTTAAGTCTAGCTACAGCTTTTAATTGAACTTTTTGTGTCAATATTTGTTCCCCTTCCCTTTTCAATCACACTTGGGCACTTGCTGAATACAATAGGCATGAGGGTGTGATCCAATGAATGACTATAAAATTAAAGAAGATCTTCTTATCATCGCTACTCTTCAAAGAGATTTAAATGTCGCCGCTGCAGCCTTATTATTAACTGGCCAAATTACGATAATAGGTGTATTTATAACGTCTGGAGAATTTAGTCTTTCTCTAAGTGGACCCTTATTAGGTAGAGAACGTGTAGAAAGTAAATATGGAGATCAATTAACAAATTCTCTTATTGATGTAATCGATATAATCATTGCTATTTTATTATTAATTGATGAAGTTCGTGTTGTAAGCTCTGTAATAGGACCTGGTAGATTCTCACTCAATGTAAGTGGGCCCATTTTTGGTGCGCCAGTTAGCGAACCGACACTTCCTTTTCTAAAAAAAACATATTATTTTTGCAAAAAAATTGTTTCGAAACATTTTGATATTGATCCGCGAATCTTTAGTAAATAAAGGAATGGTGATTATGGCTTTAACAGATATCCCTACGGTAAGACCTACTGATACCCAAGTTTTTCTTATGGCAATTTCAGTCATTTCGTTTATTTTCTTCTTTACACAACGAAAAACTAGTGACTCAACCTCAACACCTTGAGTTAAAAAATCACAATTCGTCTTTTTCTATCTCATTATTCATTGGTTTTTCTCTATTCTCGATAACTGATAAAACAGCTTCATTAATCTCTTCATAGCATGTGCATCTACAAATATTGGAAGATAGCCATTCCTTCATTGTTTCATAGGTTGGATGTGGTTTTTTTAATAAAAGAGAATGACAATTCATAATAAATCCAGGCGTACAATAACCACATTGAAACGCAAAATTTTCAACAAATGCTTTTTGTATAGGTGAATCTTTTAACCCTTCAATTGTCGTTATTTTTTGACCAACTGCCTCGATGGCAAGCATTATACATGATTTATATACTGTATCATTTACTACAACTGAACAAGCCCCGCAATCTCCATTTAGGCAACCTGGCTTTGCTCCAGTTAGACCTAATTTAGTTCGTAACACATAAAGGAGAGTATCAACTGGACGGATCTCCACTTGTCGAATTTCATCATTAATACTTAAAGAAACACTTAGTTTTTTGCTTGGAGACTGGTCCATTACCTTCCCTCCATTTCGATCATGATCTCTTCAATTGTGTTTTTTAGTACAAATAGTCGGTACTCTTTTGAGCCTTCAACATCATCAAGTATTTCACCAGGAATATATTGAATTGCTTTTTGTATTCTTTCTTCTACACTCGAGTTCGTATTATTTAGCTCAGCTTCCATTTGCTTTGAACGAAATGGAAAAGGACATAGCCCACTAAAAGCAAAACGCAATTGATTATCCATTTTAATAGATGCGATCGTCAGTAGTGGATAACCCGTATCCCATTGCTGACGTTTTTTTATACTCATATATGGTAGATCTATATATTTCTTTTCTGTTAAAAGTTGGATTAGAATTTGTCCGTCTTGGAGTTGTAAGTTTTGATTGAAGATTTGTTCGATTGGAAAAGCCTCAACACCATTGTACCCGGCAACAACAACTTGGCTATCACAAAGAAGAAATGGCAAAATTGCTTCCCGATAAAAAATTTGACCACACAAGTTTCCACCTAAGGTAATTTTATTTCTTGCCGTACGGTCTGCTATTCCCACCGATGCTTGAGAAAGTAATGGAAATAGGTTTTTTTCTTCAATATCTGTAAGTGAAATGACAGCACCTGATATTAAATAGCTTTCATTAAACTCAAATAATTGACACTCTTTCAGCTCTTTAATATCGATAAGGGCATCTGTTTCGACCAGATTTAATCGCCCTAATGTTATGATTTCTGTACCACCTGCATAATAAATTGGCCTTTTGTTATTAGCTTTTAAAAAATAAAAAAGCTCCAATGCTTCTTTAATCGTCGTTGGTTTATAGTAATCTATATTAGAAGATAACAAACTATACCCCACCTTCTTTTACTTTCCATAATAGCTCGGGGATAATTGGTAAATTGTAAATTTCAGCCGAAATTGCAGTAGAAAGACAATTTCCAAGTGCAGCTGGCATTCCTAGTAAACCATGTTCGCCTACCCCTCGTGCACCAAATACAGCATCCAATTGTGGTGTTTCAACAAATGCAACTTCATATTTAGGGTTCTCTCCAAATCGTATTGGTCGATATGTTCGTAATTGCGGATTTAGTACTTTCCCCTGTGAATCAAATTTAAAAGTTTCTCTTCCTGCAAAAGATAATCCCATACTCATTGCACCTTTAACTTGACCAGTTGCCGTCTTACTATTTAGTACTTTGCCAATATCAACTGCAGTAACAGCTTTGAGAATCCTATATTCATATGTTTTCAGATTGACTTCTACTTCTACACCATGTGCACAAACCGTCCATTCTGGTCCTGGTTTACCAGCACCTGTCTCTCGATCTATATAAGTTAAACCAGTTAAAATATAGTGTCCTCTTCCAATTATTTGTCCACCAATCGAGTTTCCATTTGGGAATGTATATCCATAAGCGATATCTTTTATCGCTATATTTTTATTTGGTTCACTTCTTAAATATACTTTACCGTAACCAACCTCTAAATCCTCAATAGGAGCACGCAATACAAATGAGGCTATATCCTTTAATTGACGAATTAAATCTTCAGCAGCTGCTAGTAATGCTCTTCCTGCCATGAATGTCCCTCTACTTGCAACAGTTTTCCAATGCTCAGGTGTATTTAATGTGTTAATCTTCATTTGAACATGAATATCGTCTACGTCCATTTTTAGAATCTCTGCTAACATTTGAGCAAGAATCGTTTTCGTGCCCTGACCGATTTCTACAACACCAGACATTAAATTAATACTACCATCAGCGTTATAGATCAATATCACACCTGAGCTGGCATTTGGTGTAATGGTAGAAGTTTTCCAAGAACAACTAATTCCTTTTACTCTCACTTTATGATTGCCTAGGTCAATGACCTGACCTTCCTCCCAATTGATTAATTCTTTCATTTTTTCAATACATTTAGGAAGATTTCCAACTGTACTAGAATTTAATACAACTTGAGTAGGCGTTTGATCACCAGGTTTAATTGCGTTTTTTTCTCTTAGTTCGATTGGATCCATATTTAATTTTCTAGCAAGAATGTCCATCGCTCTTTCAAATGCAAAATGTACTTCTGAATGACTAAATCCCCTAAAAGGTGCTGGATACGGATGATTTGTATACATACAAAAAGAATCACACCAAATATTTTCAATATTATAAGGTCCTGTACAATCAACTGCTCCCGCTCTTGTTAAATCAATTGATTTATCAGCATACGCTCCGCCATCCCATAAAAATTGAATCTCTGCAACCTTGAGCTTTCCCTCTTTTGTACATCCTAGTTTTACATTCGCTTCAAGTCCGATATGCACGGGCGATGAAACCATATCATTTTCACGAGTGTTATATATTTTTACTAATCTACCATTTACAGCTCGTGAGGCAATATAGGCTAATAGCTCTAATTGAATTGCTCCCTTTCCACCATACCCCCCACCAACGAAAGGAGTGTTTACAATGACTTTTCCAGGCTTTATTCCAAAATAATCTCCTATTAAATTCTTAACCATAAATGGTGCTTGAGATGATGTGGTGATCTCAATCGTGCCATCATGATGGATTTGAACAAATGAACATCTTGTCTCCATTGCAGCATGATCAGATGGTCTGAAAGCAAAACTTTCATCAACCATTACTTCACTTTCTCTCCAGCCTTTGTTAAAATCACCTTTTCTTATTTTAATTCTTGTAGCTATATTAGTTCCTGGCTCTGGGTATACGCCTTCTGTTTTTTCATACTCTCCAAGATTGGGGTGAATAAGAGGTGCATCCTGTTTTAGTGCATCTGAAGGAGAATTTACAACAGGTAATAATTCATATTGTACTTTCACTAAACTAGCAGCTTGATTTGCCATATATTCAGTATCCGCAACAACGATTGCAACTACTTCACCAAAAAAGCGGACACGGTCAAATGCGATTGGATGACGATCAAGAATTCCTTCTCCTACTAAAGGTAGATTTTCACCAAATATTATTTTTCTTACACCTGGTACGGTTAGAGCTTCAGTTGCGTCAATATTTTTGATGATCGCATGCGCGTAAGGACTAGTTACTATTTGAGCATGAAGCATTTCATTTGCCTCATAATCGTCTGTATATTTTGCATATCCAGTAACTTTTTCGAAAGACTCTTTTCGGGGTATTCCTTTACCGATTATATGCATGATGTGTTCTCAACCCCTTTCGTAAAAACAATTCACAATGAATTAATATTATAGAAATAGTTAATTTAAGATTTCTTTTATATGAGATACTTTAAAAATTTATGTTTTGAAAACTAAAAAAATGCCCAGATAGGAGAATCAGGCATCTTAATCTGAACGATAAACAATGAAGTTAAGTTATTCTATTTTCTTTATTAGCTTAAATTTTGACATTTTATGTACTTTGTAAAATCAAGGTCTATTTTCCATACATATCCAATTTAGTTCAGGGAATAATACTTATATTCTTTGCGGAGTTTTTAAGGAGTTGGTTTAAATGGAAGTAAATGAAAAAACCTCAATGCTTGAGGAAGTATAAAACGCATTTCAATCTAGTTCTGATTTTAAATATAAAAAATACTCAATCGGTGAAGTAACTCTTCATTTATGTTATTTAGACACTTTAATTGATTCAGAGGTTATTCAAACACATATCTTAGAACGGGTTGCTAGGAAAGATGATTCAGGTCGAATCATCACAACTATATTAGATTCTGATGATGCATATACACTTGATGAATGTATACAAGCTATTCTTTCTGGAAGTGTTATCGTTTTTAATGATAAAAATAAAAGTAAAGCAAAGTCATATTCTGCACCTAGTAATAATAGCGATCGTTCTATCACAGAATCTCTTACTGAAACAGTTTCAATAGGTGCCCATGACAGTTTTGTTGAGAGTCTTAAAATTAATTCAACTTTAATTCGAAAAAACTACGTACAAGGGAACTAATCATAAAAAATATAACAGTTGGTAAAAAATACCCTGTATTGATTTCCATTATTTATTTGAACGATATCACTCCTCAATCAATGATTGAAACAATTGAGCAAAAAATAAAAAAGCTTGAGTTAAGTGGACATGAATATTACCGATTGGTCAATCTCCAATAAAAAAGATTGGCTCCGGTGCGTATTCTTCCTTTATTGAAATGTTAGGTTTTGAAATCTTTTTATTTTTAGCGCCTTGCTTTCAAGATACAAAAAAGAAATTATTTACTTTAACTTTTGTAAATGTCTTTACGACAATTTTTTATACCTTTATTATTTTTACTTCCTATATTCGATTAAGTAACAATGAAAATAGTTATATCATAGACCGAATTCTGTATATTTTCAAAACCTATCACTCGAAGATGATTGAGAGTTTAAATACGATCTTTTTAAGCTTATGGACAATTGTCATTTGTGCAACAGTAGTTAGCTATATTTATATCGTTAGTGAAGATGTACATAAGCGACTATCATTAATTAAAAAAAATAGAAAAAGCATATTACTTTTCATCATTATAGTAGTATTTGCTTTTTATCCGTTAGTTTCCTACCATATAGCCAGAAGAGAAACATTTGTAAATTTCGGTAGTTATTTAGACCCTTTATTTATTATTATTATTCTATGCCTATTGTTCCTAATTAATAAAGTTAGGGGGCTATTCAATTGATTCGAAATTCAATAATCATTATTTGTTTATTTTTATTTCTTTTCGTAACTACTGGCTGCTGGAATTCAAGAACAATTACAGAAAAAACACTAGTAAATGGGCTGAGTATTGATATTGATCAAGATAATAAAATTGAGGTCAATGCACTAATACTTGATATTATCGGTAGAGGATCTGGCGTCTTCGATTTCCAAAATGAATCTGTTAAATCTACAAAGAATTCAGTGTCTCAAGCTGGGATGGAAATACAATCATTTTTACCCGGAGATATAACGACATCAAAAACTAGGGTTATATTATTAGGTGAAGATTTCTCAAAAACTAAATTTATTCATCTTTTAAGTACTTTTCGACGTAGAACATTTTCAAATTTAAATGTAACTGTCGCTATCACAAATAAGCAACCTGCAAAAAACGTTTTGGAATTAAAAACGGTTGGTACAAAACCATTGTCATTTATATTAAAGGATACAATTGATAATGCCGAGTCAACCTCCATCGCTCAAAAAATGGAGCTATTTAATATTTTTACTTATACTTCTGAAGATGGAATTGATTTTACAATCCCAGTTGTAGATATATCATCAGATAAACGAGTAGAAGTAATTGGTGCAGGACTAATGCATAATGCTAGCTATACTGGTCATTTCATAACTTCTGATCAATCTCCTGTTCTTTTAATGCTGATTGGTAAATATGGAAATACCGGCCATTTTATTACAAATCTTCCTAAAAAATATAAAGCACCATACAATACAATAGCTTATGAAATTATTAGACCTAGGAATCACTTCTCTATTACGACTTCTAAAGATAAAATAGAAGTAAATTTAAAAACTGAAGTATATGTTAGAATAAACGGAATTACATCAATTAAAATGTTACAAGAAGAAGAAATGTTGTCCATTATTAAGAAAGATTTAAATAAAAGAGCTCAAGATGTAATTAAAGATATACAACTTGCTAATAGTGATGTGCTTGGTATTGGTCGATATTTAAAAGAGCATCAACCAGAAAAATGGAAAAAACTTAATTGGGAAAAAGAGTATCCTACAGTTAAGATCCATCCAAAAATTGAAGTAACGATATTAAGTACAGGAGCAATTGGAACAGAGTCTCAACTTGAAGAGTAAAAGAAAAAGATAGTGTAGTCAGTTTAAAACCTGGCTTCTCTATCTTTTTAATTACTTAAATGAAATTGTTTTTTTAATTCATCAAGAAATTCTTTTGCCAAAGGTGATAATGGTTTTGTTTGTAAATAGATTAACCAAAAATCAAGATCAAATATTTCTTCATCCTTCATTGGAATTACTTTTATGTCACCGTTTATGACCATTGGTCGATTTCGAATTGAAAATTCATGTAAATAAAGAATAGCTTGACTTTCTTTTACCAACTCAAAAAGTAAGCTACTACGATTTGTTTGTAGTACAACGTTTTTAGGGTTCATTTTTGTAATTTTTAATAACTTCTTATAATCCGAGTTTTTGTACATAACAATTTTTGCATTTGTTAAGTCACTAGGAGATACAGAGTCGTATGTATAAAAAGGTGATTTCTTCCCTACTGCAATACAAATATGTCCATTATGTAAATGTTCAAATTCAATGAACTTTTCTTTTTTTAATTCTTCGTGTGTTGCAGGAATAAGTGCAAAATCATAATCTTGTTTAATAAAACTTTGAATCATATTCGCTGGATTTTCTTCTACTACTTCAAATGAAACCTCTTCTTGTTTCTCATTAAACTTGATCATTGTTTCTTGAAGTAGATAAGTAAAAGTCGGTGCCGTTAGGATTTTCAAATTAGTTTCACTTCTATTTTTAATTTCATAAATTTCCTTATTAAGATCCTTAATCGTGCTCAATAAAGTCATTGCCTTTGCGATCACTATTTTCCCTTCATATGTGGGTGAAACACCTTGCTTTGAACGGTTAAAAATTTTGATGCCAAGCTCATTTTCTAACTGAGTAATTGATTGGCTCATCCCAGAAGGAGATATAAATAATTTTTCAGCAGCTTTTGTGATTGACATTTCTCTTGCTGCACTTACAATATGTTCCATTTGATCAAAATTCATTTTTACAATTTCTCCTTAAGAATACTAAATCTATTACTTTTTTACAGAATTTAATTTTATATTAGCGATTTTTAAAAAAATCTATTATTCCTTATTATTAACATATTTAGCATCAACATGCGTAATAATAAGTTTGAAATTATTTAGTAACCCTCTAAAAAAAATAAGACAAGAATAGATTAAATCATATTCTTGTCTTTAAATATTTTTAAGGGAAAGTTTTTAATTTGAAAAAGCCGATCTAATCGTTTTACTTTTCCAAAAAGGGTGTTTAATCCATCTTCTCTAATTTCATAAGCACCCTTTTTGGTTTGAGAGTAATTTGTACTGCTTGTTATTTCATTTCTTATAGCTTGATAGACATTACGCTTGTCCACTCACCATAGATTTTTTTAGATCCAACCATTTTGTAAGAACGGATTTTGTAGTAGTGTGTTTTACCTTTACTTAATCCTTTGTTCGTATAATTAGTTGTTGTCACGCTAGTTACGTGAGTGTATGATCCTGTTTTTGAAGTTGATTTAACAACTTCATATCCTGTTGCTCCTGATACTTTTGACCAAGTCAGTTTAACAGCATCTTTTCCAGCTTTGGCTGTTGTTGCATTAGATGGTTTACCAGGAGTTTTTTCCCACTTCGCATAAATCATCGTATCTGCAGTAACTCGATCTGTTGCAAAGTTCCAAGCCACTTTTCCTCCACCATCTTTGTACCATCCAATAAATACAAAGCCTTTTTTAGTTGGTGCTGCTGGTTGGCTAATTGTTGCATTGTAAATTGCTGTTTTTGAAGCAACTGTACTTCCACCAGAAGTGTTAAATGTAACAGTATACGCATTAATGTTCCATTTTGCATAAAGTGTAATGTTGCTAGTTAATGTTAAAGTGTTTCCTACTGGCGTATTTAACGTAGCATCTTTATACCATCCAGCGAACGTATAACCCGTTTTAGTTGGTGTTGGTAAGTTTAAGATACTATTGTAATCCGTTGTTTGAGCAGGAACCGTAGAACCACCATTGCTCTCATACTTCACTGTATACGAATTGATTTGCCATTTCGCATATAACGTAGTGTCGTTCGTTACTTTATCTGTTGCAAAGTTCCAAGGAATTGTATTTAAAGCATCTTTGTACCAACCAACGAATGTATAACCAGTTCTCGTTGTTGTTGGTGCAGTGATTCCTGTGTTATAATCTGTAGCTTTGTCAGCAACTTGACTACCACCATTGCTATCGAAGTGAACAGTGTAAGAATTAATACTCCACTTCGCATAAAGGATCGTGTTATCTGTTACTTTGTCTGTCGCAAAGTTCCAAGCTTCTTTTCCTTCAGCATCTTTGTACCAACCAACAAATGTGTAACCAGTTCTTGTCGGTTTTGTTTCATCTAGTAATGAATTGTATTCAGCTTTTACTGAAACTACAAGTCCAGCATCTTGTGTGTCATAGATAACAGTGTATTTTGCTGGTTTCCATTGACCGTAAATCGTTTTTGCAGAGTAAATTGAATTTGTGAAATCCCAAGGAATTGTACATGCTTCATCTGCAAACCAAGTTAGATCATAACCGTGTACAGTTGGTGCTGTGATTCTGCGTGCTACAATTTGATCTTTTGTTGCATCCTTCACTTCAGCAGGTGCATTCTTTGGCATTACGAAATGCACAGCATATCCATTTACAACTTTTTGTACTACTGTCACATCAGCATACTCTTTAGCTTTTACTGTAATCGTATAATCTTTAGCTCTTGTGAATAGACTCTTATCTAGAGTAATTGTACGAGCATCTTTATCTACATTGTATTTTGATGCGTCTACTGGAAGACCATTGATGTTAAGGCCAGTAATCGCATTTGCCCAATCTTTGTCAATGTACTCTAATACCATATCGTTTCCTACTGCATTGTCTGTTGTATCAGCAGTTACAACTGAACCAGCTAATGCATATTTCGCATATAGAGTAATTGGTTTTGTCACAATGTTTTCAAAATCATAAGAATTTGTTAAATCTTGATCTGTATACCAACCATAGAACTTGTAGCCTACTTTAGTTGGATCCATTGGTTTAGTCGCATTTCTGTCTACGATTTGAGCAGAAACTGGATCTCCACCATTTGAATCAAACGTTACTGTATAACCAATTACTTGGTCAGCAACTGTCACATCTTTATACCCTTCTGAAACAATTGTCACATTGACCTTTTGGCCAACTGTGAAAAGTGCAGCTTTTAGGATAATGCTATTATTTGTGATTGTGTAATCCGTATTTAGCACTAATGTTTTAGCGCCGATTTGTACAGCCTTAATATTGTTTTTCCATGTGCCGTCATCAGTAAATGGTAATGTAATATCGCTACCTACAATGTTTCCAGCAACATCTTTATTTACCGTTGGTGGTACTTTTATCCAGCATAGATAGAAAGTAGTATTATCTGTTAATACTTTAGAGACTGTTGTTGAAATATCTGACTTCTTATCACTAGACCCAGCTGCATCCAAATATAGGTCTGGACTAATTGTTAAAGTTCCATTTGTTACATGTGTTGCACCTGCACTCAAACTAGGCGCATTTATTTTTGTAGTGACTAATGAATCAGCGAAGAATGTATCATTTGCATTCTTTAACGTACCGCCGTTTAAATCAATATGACGTCTATACCCAAGTTGTAAACCTGGAATTGTGAAAATTTCGCCTGTTGTCGATTTTATCGTTAAATCATACCCTAGCGGTGACATTTCACTGAATGCAAACTTTTCTCCTAACTTGGTTTGACCTGCTTTTACAGCTTGATCATGTGTAGCTGTTGTGAAGGATAGAACTCCGTTACTTCCGTTAGACGACAAGCTATAAGTGCTTGGGTCTAATGTATACGGATCTGCTGCTACTGTTGAACCATCACTTTTCACCTGATAGAATTTCGCATCAATTTTTGCAATTTTGTCTTTACCTGTTAACCAAGAAACATTCGTTAAATAATCTGGGATGTTGATTTTTAAATCGCCTTCACCAAGTACCCATCCTTTTCCACTTACAGCGCCGTTACTTCCGTCAAATTTTAATCCATTCGGGTTCGCTTTATCAACTGGTGAATAACTTTGAGTCGTATTCATTTGCCATTTTGCATAAACTGTTTTATCTCCAGTTAAAGTAAACGATGTATCCCACGGTGTTATACCTTCTGGCTCATTATACCAACCAAGGAATTTATAACCAGTTTTAGTTGGTGCAGGATCCTTGGATGACACTAAATTACTACTCGGACCATTTGATCTACTTGAATTTGCTTTGTATCCTACCGTCATCGGCTTTATTACTGATCCGCCTTGGCTGTCAAAATTAATCGTATATCCAACTGGCTGCTGAGCTGTGTAAATAGGATCATAACCTCCAATGACATCTGGATAAACAGTTCCATCTGCACCTACTGAGCCGATTGTAAATCTGTATAGTTGTGGCAGATAGTTTTTTCCACCAGGGTTGACAGTCGCAGTACCATAAGTTGAACTTCTTACATCAGGATCAAGAGTCGAATCTGTCATAAATGTTTTCGCATTGAACGTAATTTGGCCTGGTTTACTAATGTCATAATATTTTTGATTCGTATCTGGATTGATTAAATTACTAATATCCATGCTCTTACCATTGTTAGTTGTTACAATCACCTTATTGATTCCATTTCTCCATTTCGCATCTTCTTGGAAAGTTAATGTTAAGTCATTCCCGATATGCGCTACCGTTGGGTCTGTAATATTTGGAATTGATGGCGTCGGAATTGGTACTGCTGATACTGTAAGAGATTTAGTAACATCTTGGTATCCTGTCGCCTTCACTGTAATTGTGTAATTCGTTGCCGTCGGGAATAATGAGCCCGGGAACGTAATTTTTGAAGGCATTGTTTGCGATGCACCATTTGCGTCATAATAAATATATGCTGGGTTAATCGTTACTAAATTCGTTACATCTGTTGAACCTAGCATAATTTTTGTAATTGATTTTCTCCATACTACATCATCAACAAACACCGCACTTGTAGGAGAAAGAGAGATTGATGCCCCATTTTGCAAGTCTTGTAACTTTGGTGTTGCTGAAATTGTTTGTGCTGGAGCTGTAAAATTAAGCTTTTGCATGACTTGCTGTACCGTATCACCTGCATTTAACGTGATTGAGCCAGCATAGTCTGTTGTAAAAGTTTTGTCTTGATCTACTGCTAATTGAGCAGTTGGAACAGTTAATCCTGCATCAATTGCACTTTGATTTTGTTTACCAAAGTTTTTAAAGATGTAATAGAAGTCGTTGTAATCAATTCCATAACCAAAACCTGTAGGCTTAATCCAATAAATATCTTCATCACGGTTCGTGTTTAAGAATGCCGTTTTGTTTGCTACATTATTTAATGGATTATTAAAATTATTTAGGTTTTTATATTGATAATAAACATCGATTTCCTTCATCAAATCTTTCATGTCGATTACGTTGTCACCGTTAACATCTCCACCTAAAAGGATCGGGAATAAACCTCGAATATCCTTTACAGTACCTGATTGATAACCGAATTTGTTTTCACCAATTACAGGTGTTTTTTCATATCCTTTAAAGTGTCCTGGTACACTTGCTTCGACAGAATACGGCTTGTCACTAACACCCATTGTCAGAGCATAATATGGGTTAATAAACGTATATGCCATTGTATTATTAAATGATGTTGGTTGGTCTGTTGTAAATTTATTCCCTTTATCATCCGTAGCAGTTACCTTCGCACCCGAATCAACCGTGAATTGAGGATATAGGTTATTTACAGTATTTCTTTGGAAAGATTCTGCTGCTATTTGCCCTCTAAGTACAGAGATATTCTGTCTTACATAAGGTACATTTGTTGGGAACCACGCTACTTTTGTATCTTCACCTGACAAAGTTAAATTTGCTTGTAGTAATTGATATTCAAATTGCCCTGTTATTGGATCAGGACTGTTATAGGTTACATCTGCTTCTATAATCGGCATATCATGATCAAGTGCACCCGCTGGACCTATATTTGAAATCGTTACATCTGTTGTTAAGCCAATTCCATAAGTTGGATGTTTATACGGTTGACTTACCGTAAGAACTTTAGTCGGATCAATACCTTTACTGATTAAGTAATTTTTATACTCATCCGTAAGGCGAATATTACTGAATTCATAGACACTATGATTATTCAGCAAAAATTTACCGCCGGTCATTCCTACTCCATACTTAGTTGTCATTGTCATTTTGAATGGTTTATTATTATCAACAACTACTTTATCTTCGTTACCTGGTCCTGCATCTACTCCATTAGATGAAGTTAATGTGACATACGGATTTCCCTTTTTAATGAAATAATAGGTCTGTCCGTTTACAGTTCCATCACTTTCACCTGAATAATCAGAAGGTTCAATATAAAATTCACTACCCATTTTATTTGCTACATCCTCAGCTGACACCCCAAAATGGAAGCGACCTTTCGCATCTGTATCAAAGTAAACTGTTGGGAACTGACTGTCTTGATAACCTGTAACTCTGTTCAATGCTTGATCAACAGGAACTGGCGTTACGCCATCCTTAGGGCTTGGCACTGACGTTTCTCCATTGTTTTTCATCACGTCTACGTTTGAGTCATAAACTGTACCACGGAGTCCTTTGATTTCTTGTCCAGGTAGGTATCCTGTCGGATCAATTTCATAAATTCCACCCTTGGAGTCTTGATCCATCTTCATTGTTGGTGGTGTACCGTCAACATAGACCGTATCTTCCGCTGTGTAACGTTTTCCATCTTTACCAGTTGCGATTAACTCGAGTGAGTAAGCACCTTCTTTTAGTACTTGCACTGAGTTTGATATACCAGACTGATCATACGTTCCATCGTATGACTTTGTAAATGGAAGATACCATCCATTAAATAGTGTTATACTTGGGCCATACTGAACACCTGGGATTAAGTTACTACCGTTTGATAAAGTATTAGCTATACCTATATATTTTCCATCTTTGTCTTTTATGGCAATATATAAGTTTTCCATTTCGTTATTTACCGATAAATAATAAGCTGAAAGATTTCCTTCTGACGCCGCTTTTATCGCTACTTGGAATTTATTAATTCCTTTTTCTGCAACTGTAATCGTAAACGGAACACGATAAGTCTCGGATGGGTCAGCAGCGTTTACTAGATTAATATAACCTTCGTAAGTGCCCTCTAATGCATTTGATGGAACTGTAATTTTTGCTGTTGCTTTAACAGTACTTCCACCGCCAACATTAATGTTTGTCACGTTTTGTCCACCGACAGTAAAATCGACTTTTACATCATTTCCAGTGCCTGGACCTACTTTATTCGATCCAGCAAATTTTGTTGATATAAACTCAGTACTTACTTTAAATGTTTTACTGCTATTTCCTTGGTTAGAAACATTAAAATCTTTTGAAGAAACAACATCATCTGATCCGTTCGTTGCACCTTCTCCTCTTCCTTTAAACCCAAAGAACATGCTTCCTGTAAGGTTTTCAACCTCTGTCAGATGATTATCTGCATCTGCTGCGTATGCTTTATCTAACACTTGAATTTTCACATCTGTCGCAATGGCACGAGCAGGATTAACACGTCCAGCACCAACTTGGTAAACACTAAATTTCTTTGAATCTGTGTCAATACTTTTAGCTGTATTCATTAACACCGCTTTAACATCTGCAGGTGTATAATCTGGATGTGCAGCTTTAATTAAAGCTGAAATACCAGCAACATGTGGTGTCGCCATTGAAGTCCCAGACATAATCTGATAACCAAGTTTATAATCATGTGCTGCATTTGGCTCCCAAATATCGTATGGAGCTGTTGAAGAAATATCAACACCTGGAGCTACAACATCTGGTTTAATTGTCCAATCCTTAACAGGACCCGTTGAGCTAAAGCTTGCCAAGTCATCTCCACTCTTAACAACTGGAGTATCTAGTGTAGTAGGGAAAGTGATACTTGCATTTTTAGGGTCCTTTTTAACTGCATCAGATAAAGCTTGTCCTTGTGCTTGTGTTAATGAAATGGAATAAACATTATCCATGCTTACACCTAAGAAACTAGGTATAAAGCCTTGGTTATCAGCATCATCTGTATTATCCCAAATAATCATACCCGCTGCTCCAGCATTATGAGCATTTGCCATTTTTGTTTGTAAATAGTCAACGCCACGCTTTACTAAAACAAGTTTACCCTTTACATCAATTCCACTAAAATCTGCTACACTTCCTAAACCAACATCAACAATCGGAAGTGTTTGACCTTTATAAACATCGTCTGCTTGTGAAAAGTTTTTACCGAATAAACGTGCTTTATAAGAAACTGAACCATTCTTAACAGTCATAGTTGCAATATCTTCAGGAACTGTACTTGCACCAACCGTAATTGCTAGAGCTGAAGTACCTGGTGAGCCGACTGTAGCTTGTCCAGGACCACTATTACCTGCAGCTACATCACACACAACTCCAGCTAATGTAGCATTGTTAATCGCAATACTTGTTGGGTAAAGTGGATCATTAACACTTGCACCAAGAGATAGATTAATTACATCCATGTGATCTTTTGCGGCTTGATCGATACCACTTAATACAGATTCAGTTGTTCCATGTCCTCCTGGTCCAAGTACACGATAACCATAAAGTTCAACATCTGGTGCTACCCCATTTGCAGAATATACATCGTTATTATTCGTTGTATTTGCCGCAATCGTACCGGAAACGTGAGTTCCATGAGACGTAATATATGGCTTATAAGTTGAAGGTGGTGTTCCCCAAACTGAACCTGGATTCGCATTATCAGCTACCCAGTCATCATAAGTTGTTTCCATAGGATCATGGTCATCAACGTATTTTATATTTCCGTTTGCATCAAATCCATCATTATTAACAAAGTCATGTCCACCATATAATTTTCCATTTGCATCATGTGTTGCTTTATAAAGGTCAGGATGGTTGTAATCGATACCAGTATCTAATACACCCACTTTAACCTTTTGACCCGCACGCGGACCTGTTTTAATGATTCCTGTTTGACCATCAGCTTGAAGCTTATCAATCCCTAAATAAGAAAGGGCTGAAGTTGGCTTGCCAACAGATGTACTTGTTGCTGCTGCAGTTTTAGAATTTCCTTCATCAGGTAAAGAATATTCTACTTGAGACCAAACAGACGCAACATCTGGACTTTCTGCAAGCTTTTGAACTAAATTCGCTGGTAAGGTTAAAGCAACTCCATTAAATGCATCTGTAAATTCTCGCGTAATGCTGATTCCCGTATTAACAGATTTCCCACCAACAATCGTTGTTTTAGGTTGTGCATTCAAAAAGCTTTTAAAATTTGCATGTGAATCTTTAACTTTGTTTTGAGCATCAGAATATTCACTTGCGAATGCTTGACTATTTGCAGTTGCTCCACCTTTAGCTAAAGATTGCTTAATGATTTCTATTTTAGCTGGATCTTGTTTAAATTGAACAATAACATTAATCTTTTTTGAACCAATTAAATCTTTTTTGTCTACACGGATTTTTTCAGCTTGATCTGATCCAGTAAGTTTATTAATATTTGCTTTTTGTTCAGCAGTAAGCCCGTCAAGAATATGGTTTACTTCTTTTGCATCAAAGGTATTACTTGATAAATTTTGCTGATTAAGCTTTTCTTCAGCAGTGTTTCCACTTGCATAACTATGAGGAATCACAACGTTTAAAAACATCGAACTTAAAGCAAAGATCGAAAGTATTTTTTTAGCTGGCCTCTTACTTTTATGAGACGATTTTATCTCTTTCATGTTTTTCCCCCCATTAAATACATCATCCACTTACAATCAATTGCCAGATGTTTTTACAGAAAATTCATTAATAAAAAACTTTTCTTAACAATTGAATAATTAAATATTACTCCAAGATTTGATTGTCTTGTATTGGGGGAATTTAGCGTTTTTTGATTTATTTTTGAATAAGAATACGTAGGAAAATGTAATTATTTGGTGAAAAAAGGAGATTTGTAATCAGATATGATTAATAAAGCCTTAATTTTCAAATGTAAACAAAGTATATAAACAAAGCTAAATCAAAAAATATTTAAATTCGTTTAAATTTGGGGGAATTCCGGAGAATTTCAGGATTTTTATTTAAAAATTTTAAAAATTAAGAAATTCCAATTTATACAAAAAATACTATCAATCTTTAAGTTAAAAAAGAATGATAGTTTTTTATAATTCTATAATTTTTCTTATTTCTTTTTATTACAGTTACGATTATAAGGAGTACATATTTTTATTCTTGGACAAAAGCCAGGATTATTAGAGCATAAATCAGAAGTAAATTCCGAATTCATCCTACTCAATGTATTAAAGTAACAGCCAATATAATGATTACGAGCTATACTATTTAATTGAAAATTAACAGGATACATATTATTTACATGCCGATAATATAAACCTTTAGCTGTAAACGGTGGAGGATATGCTTCTGCTGGCAAAGTAGGAATGATATCATGTTCATTAAAAACTCGAACACTGTTCCTTACTATTTGGTTAAATCGATAAGCAAACTCAGGGTCTGCCACTCGAGGACTACCAAAAGTATACACAAAAGGATTTTCAAAATCTGTGTTCACTGCAATGTCATATGAACACAATACTGCAAGGGCTCCTCCTAAACTATAACCTGTAATTAATAGTCTTTTTTCAGTTGAAAGTTTCAATAACTCTGAAATTATTTCATTTCTAGCAGATTGATAAATACATGTAAAACCACGATGTGTTTTACCAACATTTTCGGCGAATGGATACTCTACTTGATATAGGTCTTGATCTGACTCATTGTCCTTATATGAATCTGTACCTCTAAAAGCGATAATGATTTCATTTTTTGATTCGGTGATAAACCCAAAAGGCTCAGCCTCTGGCTCTTCGACTCCTGCAAATGCATAAATTATATCGCGAAGTTCAAATCCGTTAGGTAAGATTATTTCTCCTCTTTCATTTTCGATAAGCTGATTGGACTGATAGCACATTGCTGAAAGTAAAATTGCGTCCTTACTATTAAAAACATTCTCATTTCGTGAGGTATACAATATTAACCACCACCTTTTTTAATACAAGGTTTAGGACAATTACAAGTTCGTTGGAATGGAAAACACATTTCCGAAATAGGACAAAAATTAGGATTCTCATTACATAATTTAGTTGAAAATTCCGGATTTAATTGACTTAAGTTTTTAAAATAGCATCCTATTCCATCATTTCTTGGGGTATTATTCAACTGAAAGGAAATTGGATACTTTGTATTTACATGTTGGTAATATATTCCGTCTTCTGTAAATGGAGGGGGGTAGAATTTTTCTGGAAATGCTACAAAGGAATCATGGATATTAACGATTCTATTACTATACTTTACCTCCTGATTAAAACGATAAACAAAGTCAGGATCTCCTACACGAGGACTACCATAAGTATATATGTGTACATTTTTAAATTTTGAATTAACGATAATATCCAAAGTTGCTAACGAAGCCAGTGCTCCACCATAGTTATGCCCAGTGATTAGTAACTTTTTGCTTCTTGAAAGTTTGTTTAACTCTTTAAATATTTTTTTCCTTGTCGATTGATAGATACATGTAAATCCACGAGACGTTTTCCCGCCATTTTCTACATAAGGAAATGGCACTTGTAGGATGTCATATGCTGCAATAAGGTCTGCAGGATAAGAAGCGTACCCTCTAAACGCGATGATTATCTGCTCATTTGCTTCAGCAATAAAACCAAATACCTCATTTGTAGGATCCTCTACGTTTACATCAGCATAAATAATATATTTTAGCTCATAGCCTTTTGGTAAAGTAATTGTTCCATTAAGAAAAAGTAAATACGTTTGATAACTAAATGCGGCGAGTAAGATAGCCTCTTCACTATTCAAACTATTCCTTTTGTCTGAGAGTCTCAAATTTTCACGTCCTCTCTTTAAGATTTTCCAACTAAATACCTCATATATTGTATGTTTCATTTTCCCTTTTAAGATTAGTTTTTAAATTCACATTTCTTTTACTATATCTAAGCAGTTTTTTACTGAAAATTAATTTAAAAATTAATAAAAAAAAGAGCCAACGAATGACTCTTTTTACTAATTATTTTGTTAAAAACACTATTTTCTCAAATGATACGGAACCGTCGTAACGACTACATCCTTTTGACTTATTAACCAAAGTCGAAGTAAAAGTGCTGTTTGATTGTGAAGTAGATTATGCCACCATCTCTTTGGAATAAATTGTGGAATCACAATTTGGATGTGACTATCTTGATCATTTGCTTCAATTAACTTAATGAATCTTGAAAGTGGTGCAAGTACTGAACGATATGGGCTTTTTAGAACGACTAAGCGACATGGATTACCCCATTCTTCCCATCTTTCTTCCATTCTCTCAATTGATTCATCATCAAAGCCTACATAAACAGCGATTGGTTCTGTTGCAATTCCTTTTGCAAATGACAATGTATTGTGTACGACACGATGAGTACCTGAAACCAATACAACTGTTATAACCTTATTTGCTTCAGGTTTAAAAGAACTTAGATCGATGCCTAATTCGCTTGCTACATTTTGATAATGTTTATAGATGGCTAAAGAGAAGAATATAATCGTCGGAATTACGACTAAAACAACCCAAGCACCATCTACAAATTTTGTAACGGCAAAGATTACAGTAACAACTGAAGTCACAATTAATCCTATTACATTTATAGCTAATTTTACTTGCCATTTAGGCCCTCTTACTCGCTTCCATCTTCTTGTTAACCCTAATTGAGCAATTGTAAATGATAAAAATACACCTATTGCGTACAGTGGTATCAGTGCATTTGTATGGGCTTGGAATGCAATAATTAAAATACTAGCTGCTGCAGCAAGAGCAATAATACCATTAGAATAACCTAAACGATCTCCTCGGTTTGTAAATCCTCGAGGTAAAAATCCATCTGCTGCTACGATTGCTGCTAACTGTGAAAAACCTGTAAAAGTTGAGTTAGCTGCTAAAATTAAAATGATAAATGTAAACCAGATGATTACTTGATATAAAATCCCATGTCCGAAATATACCTTTATTAATTGTGATAACATTGTATCATTTGGATTTGGTGAAATTCCGTTTACATATAAATGATAAGCAAAGCCTAAAAGTGTAATTGAAGTAATTACGCCTAATGCTATATATGTTTTGATCGCATTTTTTTGACGAGGTTCTCTGAAAACTGGCACTGCATTCGAAATTGTTTCAATACCTGTTAAAGCTGAACATGCAGAACTAAATGCTTTTAAAACAAGTAAAATACTTAATCCTTGTGGAACTGTACCAAATGTAGGTGTATGGTGCTGTACGAAACCATGTTGCAACTCATCAAAAAATCCAGTAAAAATCAAAAGTAACATACAAATCATAAAGCCAAATGTTGGCCACGCAAATATTTTAGCTGATTCAGCTATACCACGAAGATTTACAACTAATAATAAAAATACACAAAATATCGCTAAAACTGTTTCATAAGGTTTAACTGCTGGGTATGCAGATGACACAGCTTCAAGAGCAGCGGATACTGAAACCGCAACTGTTAAGATATAATCTACTAAAAGTGAGCTTGAAGCGACGAGTGAAACCCATCGAGGTTTGAAATTGTCTTTGGCAATCGCATATGCTCCACCACCACTTGGATAAGCTAAAATCCCCATAATATATGAAAGGATAAGAATTCCTAATAAAAGAACAGTTGCTATTGTAATCGGTATGATATACCAGTGTGCTTTTGCCCCTAGACCGATCAACTCGGTCATCCCAGCCTCTGGCCCATAAGAAACAGATGAATACAAATCAGCTGCAAGAATCGGTAAAGCAATGAACCAAATCAATTTATTATGTTGAGCATGTATTTCTGCAGTTCTCATAGGTCTACCAATAAAAACTCGTTTTACGCTGTTAAAATTTGCAACCGAGTAATAAATCCCAAAAATCGCTAAAATAAATAGTCCAATTTCTATATATTCGGACGGATGATGCATAAATTTCTCCCCTTTAAAAAACAAATAATATTGGCGAGTTACCGCCAATTCCCCAATTTTTTGCATACAAAAAAACACTAAGCTTTACTTAGTGTTTAAAAACAATACTAAATAAACCCCCTTCTTTAAATGCTTACGAGGTTAGCTGTCGGATTCGGGATTAAAGAATACCCCTACCTTTACAAAAAAGGATTCACCCCAATAAAGAAATGGTTCCCCCGCTCTTTTTAAGATTAAGCAACTATGGTTTTGAATAGAAAAATATAGAATTTAAATGTAAATATATAACTTTAGGATAAATTTGTAAATAGGCTTTTATTAAAATTTACAATAGATTTTTTTGGCCCCAAAATAAGTACAAACTTTTTTTCTCTATTATTAGCGTACTTGATTCCAAACAATTTGTTGAGATTTATTTGTAGCTAAAGTGTTCGTTAGTACGTTTTGCACTTCTATTTGATTAAACGTTGAGATCTTTTTATTAGCATCTGACATATTCGTTTCGTACCCAGTCAGCAAAATAGAAAATCCACATCCAACTACTAAAGATAAAATTACTTTTTTCATTTTGTTTCTCCTCTCGATTTTTTCAAATAAAAAAGCCATGACCTATGGCCCTGGTTTGACGTTCGTTTTTAAACGTAAGACTCACTAAAGTGGAAGTTACACAACTAATTAGCGTACTTGATTCCAAATGATTTCTTTTGATTGATCAACTGTTACAATGTTTGTTAACACGTTTTGTACTTCAGTTTGATTAAACGTTGAGATCTTTTTATTAACTTCTGACTTATTCGTTTCGTACCCTGTCAGTAAAATAGAAAATCCACATCCGACAACTAAAGATAAAATTACTTTTTTCATTTTGTTTTCTCCTTTCGTGATTTTTAAAATATAAAAAAACCATGACCTATGGCCGTGGTTTGACGTTCGTTATTAAACGTAAGACCAACTTCGGAAGTTTCGCGACTAATTATCGCGCTTGATTCCAAACGATCTCTTGTGAATGATCAACTGCTAAAGTGTTTGTTAACACGTTTTGTACCTCAGTTTGATTAAACATAGAGATCTCTTTATTAACTTCTGACTTATTCGTTTCGTACCCTGTCAGTAAAATCGAAAATCCACATCCAACTACTAAAGATAAGATTACTTTTTTCATTTTATTTTTCTCCTTTCGCTATTTTTTCATATAAAAAAACCATGACCTTTTGGCCGTGGTTTGACGTTCGTTTTTAAACGTAAGACCAACTTTATCATGATAAAAACCACTCGTCAAATGGTGATTTTTGGAATTCTCAATGTAAACGATTACTTGGGGTTAACGATTTTTGATGGTTTATTTTTGGTAATCGTTTACATAATTATAGTAATTTCCGATGGGAGTTTAAACATAAAAAAGTAATGAATAGTACTGGAATCGTTATAACAATTCCGATTTTCAAATAAGTGCGATAAGAAATTTTTATGCCTTTTTGTTTCAGTACATGTAGCCATAATATAATAGCTAGTGAACCGTTTGGTGTCATCTTTGGTCCTAAATCCGAACCAATTACATTTGCATAAATGAGACCTTCTTTTATAATTCCTGTTGTATTTGTATGTTCAATTGCAAGAGATGCATCATTACTGTAGGAAGATTATTCATAAAAAGCCCTAGCCCTGTATTAACTTAGGCTAAGGCAATTTATTCTAAACTTTAATATAATCTTTTTACTAATTATTATTTTTAATCTCAAGTTCATATTTCGCAATTTTCCGTTGAATTTTCTTTAAATTTTCTTCCGTTTCTTTTATTTGATCTAATACATATTTTTCTTGCATTTTCATCAAATCTAAACGTCGCTGTAACGTTTCTTCCCCTTCCATTGACCAGTCAACAAATTGCTTTATTTTCTTAATAGGCATACCTGTGTTTTTTAAGCATAAGATCATTTCGATAAATTTAAGTGCATCTTCATCAAAAATTCTGTCTCCACTTTCAGTTCTTTTTAGAAAGGGTAACAAGCCTTGTTTATCATAGTATCTTAATTGAGAAATTGTTAAGCTATTCAACTTTGCTACTTGTCCAATTGTATAATTCATAAACTCTCATCCTTACCAAGGCATAATTCCTTTTGAATTTAGAATTTTTCCATTGTAGTTTACATCACTTATTGCATAGTCTGTGATAATTTTAGCACCTTCTACAGTTGTATTGCCTCCAGGTGCATTTCCGTTTAGATCAGTCGTTGTAAAACCTGGTGTAACACCAAAAATTTCTGGACCATTCCTTCCAAATTCTTTCCCAAAAGTTAGTGTTAATGAATTATTAGCAGTTTTTGATGAATTATAACCAAGTATATTGATTGATGCAGTTTCTCCACGATCAAATAATGTTTGTGATGCCATATCTGTCGTAACATTAATAATTTTTCCACGTTCAGAGTTTTTAACCAGAGGTAAAAAAGTTTGAATCATTTGGAACGTTCCAAAGAAATTCACTTCAAATGCTTGACGTAAAGTTTCAAGTTTGATTTCACTTGGTAAAATATGAAAATCTGGTGCAATCCCTGCATTATTGATTAAGAGATCTAAGTGGTCAGTTACTTTCGAAATTTTATTTAAAGCATCCTGAATCGATTGTGTGCTAGTAACATCAACCTGAATAAATGTAATATTTGATAAACCTAAAGTCTGCACTGCTTTATTGCCGAGATTTTCATTTCGAGCACCTAAGAAAACATGATAATCTTTTTCCGCTAATTGACGAACTACTTCTAATCCGATTCCTTTATTCGCACCAGTTACAAAAGCAAATTTTGTCATATTCATTTCCTCCGATTTATTATTTTGTTGCTTACAAATCAGAGATTACATCCTAAACCTAAGTTTAGGTCAAGCAATTTAATAATATTTATTGATAATGGTGAAATTAATTTAAAGAAATAAATAAAAAAAGCATGAAATTCAATCATTTCATGCTACAAAGTTGTGAAAATAAAACGATTATTTTATATCTGCAACTACTAAAACATCTAAATAACGTAATTCCCTTAACAGTTTTTGAACAATTGATCCAGTTTTTATTTCTTCCCATCTAGTGCGAGCTGACTGTCCCATAATGACATGAGTTGTCTTTTTTTCACGGATGTTTTTTACTAATTCGATAAATATATGCCGTCGATTGGTTGTCTCATACATTTCAAATGAACCACCTAATCGCTCAGTTAGTTCTTTTATTTTTTTTAATAAAAACATTTCATCTCCAGATAATTTATCATGCTCTTTAACATAGGCTACATACAATTTAGCCTTTAAACGATATGCGATTCGAAAGCCTCGACGTATAAGTCTTTCACTATTTGATTTTAAATTTACACAAACAAAGATTACTTCTTCTTGTCTCCAAGGTCCTCTAAGTGTTAAATCTCTTTCCCACGCCTCTAAACGTTCATCTACATCATCAGCTACCTCTCTAAGTGCCAATTCCCTCAAAGCAATTAGATTTCCAGTTTTAAAAAAATGATTTAATGATTGTTCTATTTTAATTGAAGCGTAAATTCTTCCTTCTCTCATTCTTTGCCTTAATGCCTTTGGAGATATATCAATTAATTCAATTTCATTGGCATCTCTTAGTATTTGGTCAGGAACTGTTTCTCTAACTCTAATCCCAGTTATTTGTTCAACACTATCAATTAAACTCTCAACATGTTGTATATTCATTGTTGAAATGACCGATATTCCCGCTTCTAAAATTTCTTCAACATCTTTATATCTCTTATTAAACTTACTTGCTGGAACATTCGTATGTGCTAATTCATCTATTAAAACTACCTCTGGGTTTCTTTGTATAATTGACTCTGTGTCCATTTCCTCAAGAGTAGTTTCTTTGTACGGAATTACTTTTCTTGGAACAATTTCTAAATCTCCTACTATATCTTGTGTATCTTTTCTACCGTGAGTTTCAAGTAGTCCAATTACAATATCGATCCCTTTTTTCTTTAGTTCATTTCCTTCTCTTAACATCGTGTAGGTTTTTCCGACACCGGGAGCAGCTCCAATATAAACCTTTAATGAGCCACGTTTAATTTTATGAATTTCATGAACAAGCTCTTGCTGACTCAATCGACGATATGGATCTACTATCTCTTTATTTACTTGCTTTGTAGGAAGTACTCTTTCTCCATCTTTTTCTGCTCGATCTGCAACAATAAACACATCTATATTTTGGGTTTTCCGTAGTATTTTATTAATGATAGAACCATTTACAATCTCTTCCCAACGCGTTCTCTTTGATTGACCTAATACAATACTAGTTACATTTCTGCTAATTGCATATTTAATGATTTCACTTGCTATTGAATGACTATTCAATGATAATTCTTCAAAGATGCCTCCAACTTTTTCGACAAGTTTTATGATTGATCGTTTAAAAGTTAATTCATCATTTGTTAATTTATTATTAGGTGGGCGAAAACATACTACATGTAAATCTCCACCCAATCTTTTTGAAATTTGTTGACCCCTTCTTACCAAGATTGAACCATTCCAATGATATTGAACAGTAACTAATATTTTTTCTGATGCACCAGATGGACCGATTATACCGTGTTTTTCGCGATATTCATCAAGTTCGTCATTAACCTCACTAGCTATGAAACGAAGGGCAAGTTCACGAAGAACAGCTAAATTACTTTTATGAAAAAATTGATAAGGGTTTATATTTTTGTTTTTTTCTTCTATATAAAAATCTTCTTTAGATCTTTGTAAGATGACTTCAGGTGTAACATCTAATAACTTGACTTCATCTGCCAAAGCTAAAGTTTCTTCCGGAACAAATAAATTGCTTATAACTTTGCCACCAGTCAATTTTTCAGCTTTATCATATACTTCTTTTATTTCAAATATATTCAAAGTCGTAATAATGCTTATATTTTTAGATATTAAATAATTAATATCGTCTAAACGTGTTGGAAACATTGCACCTGTTCGATTTTGATGGGCCAATGCATCGATAAGTACCACTTCAGGATTTCTTGCAATGATTGCATCTAAATCAAGATCTTGTTTTATTAATCCTTTTTCGATCCAATTTATTGTAGGAATTTTTTCCAAGCTCCGGATTTGATCAATTGTTTTTTTGCGATCTGTCTCGCTGATTAAGCCTATCACAACATCAATTCCACGTTCTTTTAAAACGTTACCCTCCTGAAGCATATGATATGTTTTACCAGATCCGCTAACAGTGCCGATGATAATTTTTAATCGACCTTTTTTGATTTTCTGAATTGATTCTAGTAATTCATCGGGGGTTTTCCTACGAAATTGTTTATCGTTCAAGATTTCCCCTCCTTTCTATATATAAAAAAGGGGAGAATTACTCTCCCCTTTATCTTAACTTCTGTAAATCTAAGTTTAATTCTAGTATATTCACACGTGGCTCCCCAAATATTCCTAATTGGCGTCCTTCTGTATGACTATTAATTAACGATATTAATTTAACCTTTGAAATTCCTGATGCCTTAGCAACTCTAGGAACTTGGGCTTTTACTGCTTCAGGTGACAAATCTGGGTCAAATCCAGATCCAGATGTTGTAACTAAATCTGCAGGTATCATTTTACCTAGATTGCTATTTTCTTTTTTTAATTCCGTTATTTTATCTTTAGTTTCATTAACATATTCTTTTGACGCAACTGCCGCATTTGTTGCAGCTGAGGCAGTAGGATTATAGTTAGCAGCAGAAGCTCTGGAATGGAACCATTCAGGTCCTTTAAATTTCTGAGCTATAAGTTTAGAGCCTGTAACTTTTCCATTCGATTCAATTAAACTACCATCTGCTTGTTTCGGGAAAATGACTTGTGCTACTCCTGTTGTAGCTAATGGATAGCCCAATCCGCATAATATTAACAATACAATCGATGCTCTGATCGCAATCATAACTGATTTCACATTAAATCCTCCTATTCTTACTTTTTAAACAAAATGCAATGTAGATACAAGCATATCGATTATTTTAATCCCAATAAAAGGAGCAACAACTCCACCAAGTCCATAGATTAATAAGTTTTTAGATAATAGTTTATTTGCATCCATCGGTTTATACTTCGCACCCTTCATCGCAACAGGAATGAGGATTGGAATAATGATTGCATTAAAGATCAATGCTGATAAGATTGCAGACTTCGGCGAATTCAATCCCATAATATTTAGATAGTCTAATTGTGGAATTGCCATAATAAATAAGGCTGGAATAATCGCAAAGTACTTCGCAATATCATTTGCAATTGAAAATGTTGTTAATGATCCACGAGTAATTAAGAGCTGCTTACCAATCGCAATAACAGATAATAGTTTAGTAGGATCAGAGTCTAAGTCAATCATATTTGCTGCTTCTTTTGCAGCCATCGTTCCTGAATTCATTGCTAAACCAACATCAGCTTGAGCTAGAGCAGGAGCATCATTTGTTCCATCACCAGTCATCGCAACTAACTTACCTTCATTTTGTTCTTTTTTTATAGCAGCAATTTTATCTTCAGGTTTAGCTTCTGCAATAAATTCATTAACACCTGCTTCTCTAGCGATTGTTGCAGCAGTTAAAGGATTATCACCTGTACACATTACAGTTTTGATTCCCATCGCTCTTAATTCATCAAATCGCTCTTTTAAGCCTGGCTTTACTGTATCTTTTAAATAAATAACACCGTAAATCTTATGATTAATTGCAACGGCAAGCGGTGTCCCACCTGCTTTTGCGACGACATTTGCTTTTTCGTCTAGCTCGCTCGGAATACTTCCCCCTTTAGCAATTACATATTTTTTTACTGCATCTACTGCTCCTTTTCGAATTTCAGTTCCATCTTTTAAATTTAAACCTGACATTCTAGTTTCAGCCGTAAACTCAATAATTTCTGCTTCTTTATATTCATTTTCATCCCAAGTAATACCAAGTTTATGTGCTAGCTCAACTACTGAGCGACCTTCTGGTGTCTCATCTTTTACGGAAGATTTTAAAGAAGCTAAAGTGATCTCTTTTTCCAATATACTTCCAATTGGAATGAATTCACTTGCCATTCGGTTACCGAACGTAATTGTTCCAGTTTTATCTAAAATCATCGTATCAATATCTCCAGCAGCTTCAACTGCTTTACCAGACATAGCTAAAACATTAAATTGTGTTACTCGGTTCATCCCTGCAATTCCGATCGCAGAAAGTAATCCACCAATTGTAGTCGGTATTAAACATACAAGTAAGGCAATTAATGTTGCTACGTCAATTGAAACATTTAAATAATTCGCGATTGGAACAAGGGTCATTATGACGATTAAAAACACTAAAGTTAATACTGCTAATAAAGTCGTTAATGCAACCTCATTCGGTGTCTTTTGACGAGCCGCACCTTCAACTAATGAAATCATACGATCTATAAACGATTCACCAGGATCCGTTAAAATTTTAACAATGATATAATCTGAAACTACTCGAGTACCACCAGTTACAGATGAAAAATCTCCACCAGCTTCTTTAATAACTGGCGCTGATTCACCTGTAATAGCTGATTCATCGATTGATGCTAACCCTTCAATAATCTCACCATCTGAAGGAATAATTTCACCTGTATCAACTCGAACGATATCTCCTTTTCTTAAAGAAGTGGAAGGAACTTCTATATAGGATCCATCTTTTTGTCTTAACTTCGCATTTGTTTCTGACTTTGTTTTTCTTAATGTATCTGCTTGAGCTTTTCCTCGTCCCTCTGCAAGTGCTTCAGCAAAGTTTGCGAAAAGTACTGTAAATAATAAAATTAAAAATACCGCAATATTATATGGTCTACCAACTGTACTAAATCCAAAAATATCTGGCTTAAAAGAAAGAATTAATGTAATAAAAGTACCAACTTCTACGATAAACATAACTGGATTTTTTATCATTTCAAGTGGATTCAACTTTTTAAATGAATCGATTATTGCCTGAGTTTTTATTTCTTTTGAAATAGGCTTATTTTCGATAGCCATATGATCAATCTCCTCTTTCATTATTATTGCTACTATTTAAACATGCCTAAGTGTTCAGCAATTGGTCCTAGTGCAAGTACTGGGAAAAATGTTAATGCACTAACGATTAAAATAATCGTAATTAAAATAACGGTAAATAATGGCGTATCTGTTCGGAATGTTCCAGACGTAACTGCAACAATTTTCTTAGTAGAAAATGATCCAGCAATTGCTAACATAGCAATAATTGAAATATATCGACCAAATAACATAACTAATCCAATTACGATGTTATAAAAATCGGTGTTAGCTGTTAATCCGCCAAATGCTGATCCATTATTAGCAGCTCCAGAAGTAATAGCGTACAACACTTCAGTCATACCATGGAAACCTGGATTTAATATAGAAGAAACTGGCCCTTTTAATGCTAATGCAAATGCAGTTGGCACTAAGATAATTAAAGGGTGAATTAAAATGGCAATAGATGCTAGCTTAATTTCTTTTGCTTCAATTTTCTTTCCTAAAAATTCAGGTGTTCTTCCTACCATTAGCCCACATATAAAGACAGTTAAGATGACATATAATAATCCGTTTAATAAACCAACGCCCTTACCTCCGAAAACATTATTTAACATCATTTCAGCAAGTGGAACCATTCCACCAATAGGCGTTAATGAGTCGTGCATATTGTTCACCGAACCTGTTGTTGCAGCAGTAGTAACTGCTGTAAATAGAGCTGATTCAGATATTCCAAATCGAACTTCTTTTCCTTCCATATTTCCATGTATACCAAGTGCTTGTAATGCAGGAGTGCCGTTATACTCTGCAACAAATACTGCTGTAAGAAGCCCTATAAACAAAATGCCCATTGCTGCAAATACTGTCCAACCCTGTCTTTTGTTTTTAACCATTACACCAAATGCATATACCAATGAAGTTGGTAAAAGCATCATACAAACAATGTGAACTAAATTCGATAAAGGAGTAGGATTTTCAAACGGATGTGCTGCATTTGTACCAAAAAAACCTCCACCATTTGTACCAATATGTTTAATTGATTCGAGTGCAGCAACTGGTCCCCTAGTAATGATTTGTTTAACCCCTTCAATTGTCGTCGCATCCACGGCACCTTTTAATGTTTGCGGTACACCTTGGAATACTAAAAATAAAGCAACGATAATTGATAATGGTAAAAGTACACGAGTGATTGAGCGAACTAAATCAACATAAAAGTTTCCTAGATAATCCTGACGTCCTACTAACCCTCTAATAAAAGCTATTGCAACTGCAAAGCCAGTTGCCGCTGAAGTAAACATTGGAAACGTAATAGCCATCATTTGTGAAAAATATGATAGTGAATTTTCACCACTATAAGCCTGCCAGTTCGTATTTGTAATAAAAGAAGTTGCAGTATTAAATGCCAAAGCTGATGGCATATTACCTATATGATCAGGATTTAAAGGCAAATATTTTTGAAATCTAAAAATTGCGTATAAAATAATTAGCATCACAAAATTACTTAGCAACATCGCTAGAACATATTTTTCCCAGCCCATTTTCTCTTCTTCACGTACACCAATTAATCGATAAATTACTCTTTCAAAAGGTCCAAAAAAGCGATCTAACTCTGTTTTCTCACTGTCATATACTCTAACAAGGTAGCTACCTACTGGTTTTACTAATAAAATAATAAATAGCAATGTAACAACTACCTGTAATATTCCTATGGACATTTCATAATTCCTCCCACATGTTAATTACTAAAACTTCTCCGGTTTAATAAGCACAAAAATTAAATAAAGAATAAGTACAATTCCAATAATCGCTGGAATAAGCATTTGTCATTTCCCCCTTACGCTTTTTCGCAAAATATTGTAAATCCCCAAAATATTGCAAAAACGATAACTAGTAAGCCCACCATTGTAAGGTCATTTATCATTGCAATTCTCCTTTCTTTGACCTCTAAATTCTTTTTGATGCAATGTTTTTCAAGCTATTTCTGAACAATAAAAAAGACCAATGGATACTAATCTCCCAGTCAATTAACTAAAATTCAGTTTGTAAAACATAATTTCTAAATGAAATATGTCTATACAAAACTTGCTTTAGTAAATTGAAAATGGAAGAAAAGCATTCATTGGTCTACCTAACACCTAGCTAGCATCATGCTCTCTTTGTGTTCTGTCTCCCTAATCTTTTCTATACACTATCCAGAATTTTCCACATAAATACAAAATAAAAAGACCTACTTAATTTTTTGCTCAGGTAAATTATTGCAAAAAGGCAATAAAAAACCCGCTCAAATTAGGCGGTCTACTGACCTCCCTCGCTTTAGCCTACGAAGTTAGCTGGCGGGTAGGATGGCGAAAGAGTATCTCATCCCTTCTACATTCATGTAAAATTAACCCCAAAAAATTGGTTCCTCCGCTTACGATAATCGTAATTAAGCCGATATTTATTTTGCTGACTTGATTATACGGCGATGTTTTTTACATGTAAAGAATTTTTTTTCAACAAATATTTTCGTAAATTTTTACCCCTTTACAATTTAATTTATCTCTGTATTATATACATATTAACAAAATAAATTTGTGAAATCGCTAAATCGTGAATTTGAGCGGGGGAACCATTCGTGCATTGCACATGGGGTGAATCCAATTATGGTAGGGCTACTTTTCAAGCCCGAATCCGTCAGCTAACCTCGCCAGCGTTTGAAGAGAGCAAAACTTATTCGTGTTATTAGTATTTCAATATACTTTCCATTGAAATAAATAACTATGAGAAGATTGCTCTTCTTGTGGCTATTTTTTTGTTTTAATTAACCATATGGGAGAGATATTAATGATAACATCGAAAAAAAAGCTTGAAATCGAATTAAGTGAGGCATTTATAAAATTCCAAAGAGAACTAATTGGAAGAGGTCCGCAAGAAGCTAAAACATATATAGTTGAAGATATGATCATCCTTCGATTTAAAGGCGTTTTAACAACAGAAGAGAAACACTTAGTTTCGCATGATACAGGAAAAAGTCTTGTAAAAAAAATGCGCCAAGTTCTAAGAGAAATGTACAGTAAAGAATATGAAGAAATAGTTGAAAAACATACAGGATGTAAGGTTCTATCTAGTCATAGTGACACAAGTACAAATACTGGTGAACGAATTGAAGTTTTTATAATGGATCAAAATATTAATAAATTACTAGATGCTAAGTACAACTAATTATTATTTAGAAATATTAAAATTAAGTAAGGAGTAAAAAATGAATATCGCGTTTTTCTTTACCCCCAAAAATGAACTTGTTTATATGAATATCAATTCGACAATGCGTCAAGCTCTTGAAAAAATGGAGCACCATCGTTTTACAGCAATTCCTTTAGTTGATGATAATGGCAAATATGTTGGTACTCTAACTGAAGGTGATTTATTATGGAAATTAAAAAATACAGAAAGTTTATCTTTTTCTAATACAGGAAAAATAAATCTAAATGAAATTTCCTTGCATCATGTTTATGCACCAGTCTCAATCAATGCGCAAATTGAAGATTTATTTACAAGAGCAGTTAATCAGAACTTCATTCCAGTAATTGACGATCATGAAGTTTTTATTGGCATGGTTAAGAGAAGAGAAATAATTGAGTACTGCAGTAAGAAATTGTTAAATGAAAATCAATCTTTAGACTAAGACGTTAAAAGAGCAACTACTGTGTTTTTGTAGTTGCTCTTTTATTTTGAAGAAACTCTACATATCTTATCCATAAGAGGTCACGGGTTAGTATACGCATATTCATTCACGATAATCAGTTCCAATAACCATTTTAATAACTCATCATTATTCATATTTCAATTATATGCCATCACGAAAAATCAATTGATTATGAAATCTAACAATTTGTCTAATCGTAATAGGATAATATGGCCTGTTCAGTAATATTAATTAATAAAGTGAACTTTTCAATTAAACTAGAATACTGAAAGTTGGTGACAAAATCATGAATGATAAAACTGTAAAAGTAACCGAATCTACCTCGCTATCTAAGGAAGAGCTCCTTGATTTAGACCAAAAATATGTTTGGCATCATATGTCGCCTCACAATCCTAATCCGATGGTTTTAGTTTCCGGAAAAAACAGTACTGTTACTGACGTTGATGGTAAAAATTATTTAGACGGTATGTCGGGATTATGGTGTGTGAATGTAGGGTACGGTCGTGAGGAAATCGGCAAAGCTGCTTCTGATCAAATGCAAGCTATTCCCTATGTTCCAATGTCTCAAGGCAATGTTCCATCCATCCTATTAGCCGAAAAGTTAAATGAATGGCTTGGTGGAGATTATCGTATTTTTTATTCTAACTCTGGATCTGATGCAAATGAAGTAGCTTTTAAGATTGCTAGACAATATCATCAACAAAACGGTGAACCCCTGCGATATAAATTTATATCAAGATACCGTGCATATCATGGTAATTCGATGGGTGCGTTAAGTGCTACTGGTCAAGCAAATCGTAAAGTTAAATATGAACCTCTTTCTTCTGGTTTCCAGCATGTTGCACCACCTTATTGTTATCGATGTCCTTTTGGTAAAACGTATGGTGATTGTGGCATCCAATGTGCACAAGCAATTGAAGATGTCATTAATTTCGAGGGCGCAGAAACGATTGCAGGGATTATAATGGAGCCAGTTATTACAGGTGGAGGTGTTATTGTCCCCCCTGCCGAATACTTAACAAAAGTTCGTAAAATTTGTGATAAATTTGGTATTTTGTTAATTGTTGATGAAGTCATATGTGGTTTTGGCCGCTCTGGAAAACAGTTTGGACATCAGAACTTCGGTATAAAACCAGATATCGTCACAATGGCTAAAGGAATGACAAGTGCCTATTCTCCTCTTTCAGCAACTGCTGTAAGTAGCGATCTATATGAAGTATTTAAACAACCAGGGACAGATAATCATTTTCGTCATGTGAACACATTCGGAGGAAATCCAGCTTCATGCGCAGTTGCACTTAAAAACCTAGAAATTATTGAAAGAGAAAATTTAATAGAGCGTGCTGCCTATTTAGGTGAAGAGTTCCGTAAAAAATTAGATAGTTTACTAGCTTATAAAAATGTTGGAGACATCCGAAGTTTTGGTTTTATTGCAGGAATTGAGCTTGTTGAAGATAAAAAAAGTAAAAAACCTGCTAGTCCAGAGTTGGTGTTAAAAATAATTACTGAATGTAAAGCACAAGGATTAATAATCGGTCGTAACGGAGATACGGTTCCAGGCTATAATAATATCCTTACACTCTCTCCTCCATTTACAACTACTGATGAAGAGCTTGATTTTATCGTTAATACTTTAAACAAAGCATTCTCAAAACTATAATCGTACGGGGTGATGTTCTTGTCTACACAAACTAATATAAAGGTTTTAAAGAATTTTATTAATGGTGAATGGATTGAAGCTTCACCAAATGCCAAGACTATTCCAGTACCAAATCCTGCTACTGAAGAAATATTAGCATTTGTACCTCTCTCAACTAAATCAGATTTAGAAACTGCCGTAAAATCAGCTAAAAAAGCTTTTATAACATGGAGTAAAACTCCTGTACCTAAAAGAGCAAGAATACTATTTTCATATCAACAATTGCTAATTAAACATTGGGATGAACTTGCTAATTTAATAACGATTGAGAATGGTAAAAGCTTTAATGAGGCATACGGAGAAGTTCAACGTGGAATTGAATGCGTAGAATTTGCTGCCGGTGCGCCAACGTTAATGATGGGTAAACAATTACCTGATATTGCAACAAATATTGAATCGGCGATGTATCGATACCCTGTTGGTGTTGTTGGGGGAATAACGCCTTTTAATTTCCCAATGATGGTACCTTGCTGGATGTTCCCACTAGCGATAGCATGTGGAAACACGTTTATCTTAAAGCCTTCAGAACGTACTCCACTTCTTGCAAATCGTTTAGCAGAACTCTTTAGCGAAGCAGGTCTTCCAAAGGGTGTATTCAATATTGTTCATGGAGCACATGAAATTGTAAATGAGTTACTTCAAAACAAAGATGTTCCTGCCATTTCATTTGTAGGCTCTCAGCCTGTGGCGGAATATGTTTATAAAACGGCATCTGCAAATGGTAAGCGCGTTCAAGCATTAGCTGGTGCTAAAAATCATAGTATCGTTTTACAGGATGCAAACTTAGATGAATCGGTCAAGCAAATCATTACAGCAGCATACGGTTCAGCTGGTGAACGTTGTATGGCATGCTCAGTAGTCGTAGCAGTTGGCGATATTGCCGATCCTTTAATCGAAAAATTAAAAACAGAAGCGAATAACATTACAATTGGAAATGGACTAGATGATGATGTATTCCTAGGTCCAGTCATACGCAAAGAACATCGCGAAAGAACGGAAAAATATATTGAATGTGGAATTCAAGAAGGTGCAACCTTATTACGTGATGGACGAAATGATTTAATTCGAAAAGAAAAAGGTTATTTCATTGGACCAACAATCTTTGATAATGTAAACCCATCAATGAAAATTTGGAAAGAAGAAATTTTTGCACCAGTGCTTTCGATCGTTAGAGTTGAATCATTAGAGGAAGCGATTGAACTAACAAACAAATCAGACTTCGGAAATGGAGCATGCATTTTCACTGATAGTGCATCAAGTATTCGATATTTCAGAGAAAACATTGAAGTAGGAATGCTTGGAGTAAATATCGGCGTACCAGCACCAATGGCTTTCTTCCCATTCTCTGGTTGGAAAAACTCTTTCTATGGTGACTTACATGCAAATGGTGCAGACGGTGTCGAGTTCTATACTAGGAAAAAAATGATAACGAGTAGATTTGAATAAATATAATTGGGCTTTTCTATTAGTTAAGGTAATTGACTAATGGGAAAGCCTTTTTAAATAGAAAAAATCGCATATCCCGCGTGTAGTTACGGATTAGATGCGATTTTTCATTCATTATTGGTTTATTTCGAGTAAAATTCATCTATTTTTTAAATAATTCAACCTTTTAGAACACTTAACTTAAAGGTTAATTGCGATTTTACCAATATTATTTGTGATTCGGTTAATTTTTATTGCTATTAACGATTCACTAATTCTCACAAATGAATCCCAAACTGCTGAATAATCAACGATCCAAAATACTTCCGTGTATCAGCATTCATTATATGAAGAGTGATAAACTGCTCCTCTTCATCTTGATTTTCAAAGTCAACATAAGCACCGTCTAGCGTTTCTCTAACATTTTTAATCTTGTAGCCTTTTTTTATAAGGGAATCTATTTGATTTCTCTCAATTAAAAACTCCTTATATGTTGACATTAGCTACTCATTCCCTTCTTACTAATCTTCTATTAAACTAGTTTCACCATACTTCTTTCTCTTTAAGTACTGTCCACTACCTGCATTACCAACAAATTGCTTCTCTTTTATGACAAACTCTCCACGAACTAGGACACTCACTGGCTCTCCCGTTACTTCCATTCCTTCGAATGCGTTATAGTCGACCGCCATATGGTGAGTCTCGGAGGAGATTGTTCGTTTACTATTCGGATCAAAAATTACCAAATCTGCATCTGATCCAACTGCGATTGTTCCTTTTTCGGGGTACAATCCAAATAGTTTTGCACTTCTTGTAGAGGCAATGTCAACGAATTGGTTCAATGATATTCTGCCTTTTTTAACGCCTTCAGAGAACAAAATACTTACGCGATCTTCAATCATTGGTCCTCCGTTTGGAATTTTTGAAAAATCGTCTCGGCCTAGATCCTTTTGACCTTTGAAGTCAAAAGAACATTGATCGGAGCCTAAAGTTTGAAGATTTCCATTTTTTAATGCATTCCATAACACATCTTGGTTCCATTTTTCACGAAGTGGTGGAGACCAAACGTATTTTGCACCTTCAAATTCAGGCTTTTCTAGCATAGATTGATCAAGCACTAAGTATTGTGGGCAAGTTTCACCCCATATATCAATTCCATTATTTCGGGCTTCAGTTATTTTTTCAACAGCCTCTGCACAAGTAACATGAACAACATACAATTGCGAATTTGCAAGTCCAGTTAATGTAGCCGCTCTTCCTGTCGCTTCACCCTCTACTTCTGGAGGACGTGTCAATGCATGGTAAATAGGTTCTACTTTTCCTTCAGCTAAAGCTTGATTGATTAAATAATCGACAACATCTCCATTTTCCGCATGCACCATGACTAACGCCCCATATTCTTTTGCTGCTAATAGCGTACGGTACAATGTCGCATCATCAGCTTGAAATACATTTTTATAAGCCATAAATACTTTAAATGATGTAATTCCCTCTTTTTCTATTACTCTAGGTAACTCTTGTAGTACCTCATCATTTATTTCGCCAATCATAAGATGAAAACTATAATCAATCACTGCTTTATTTTTCGATTTTTCATGCCATGTTTCAATGGCTTTTTGGAGTGGCTCTCCTTTATTCGTTAAACAAAAATCAATAATGGTTGTTGTCCCACCAAAGGCAGCGGCAATCGTTCCTGATTCAAAATCATCTTTTGTGACTGTTCCACCAAACGGCATATCTAAATGCGTATGCGGATCTACACCACCTGGAAAAATATAATGACCTGAAGCATCAATCAATTCAGCGTCCGTACATTCTAAATTTAGCCCAATTGCAGAAATTTTATTTTCTTCTATTAAAATATCAGCCTTGTAAGTATCCGTTGCAGTAACGATCGTTCCATTTCGGATGATTTTCTTCATTTTCTTTTCCTTCCCCCCTTTAAAATTGAATATTGATTAGATCGTGCTAATAGCTTTAAAGCTTGTTGGCGATCATTCCAAGTCATCGAAGGCTGTTTATTTGGAATCTCTACCATGTTAATTGCATCATCTACTGGACAGACGATTTTGCATAAATTACATCCTACGCAGTCTTCCTCCCGAACCTTTAAATATGACTTTCCATTTTCATCTACTGACATATCTATACATTGGTGAGATGTATCCTCACAAGCAATATGGCATTTATTACAGTTAATGCATTCCTCGGTATCAATCCTAGCAACCACTTGATAATTTAAATCTAAATTTCCCCAATCTGAATATTTATGAACTGCTTTCCCTACTAACTCGGTTACCGAAGAAAGACCTTTTTCATCTAAATAATTATTTAAACCATCAATCATGTCTTCAACAATACGGAAACCATGATGCATTGCTGCTGTACAAATTTGAACGCCTGTCGCTCCCATTAATAAAAACTCTACTGCATTTTGCCAATTTGAAATACCACCAATCCCGGAAATTGGAACTGATATCCGTGGATTCCGTGCACATTCTGCTACCATATTTAATGCAATAGGTTTTACTGCAGGTCCACAATAACCACCATGAGCTCCCTTACCGGCAACATGAGGAACCGTATTCCAAGAATCTAAATCTACTCCCATTAAACTATTAATTGTATTAATCATACTGACTGCGTCAGCTCCACCTCGAACTGCCGCTTCAGCCGTTACAGTAATATCAGTAATGTTTGGCGTTAGTTTTACAATGACAGGTGTTTTCGCAACTTCTTTTACCCAAAAAGTTTGTTGCTCAACTAATTCAGGAACTTGACCAGATGCTGACCCCATTCCTCTTTCTGCCATGCCATGAGGGCAACCAAAGTTCAGTTCTAAACCATCAACTCCAACATCCTCTACTCTTTTCACGATTTCGTGCCATTTATATTGTTGCGGTTCAACCATAAGGGATGCGATAATCGCTCGGTCAGGAAATCTTTTTTTCGTTTCATAAATTTCTTTTAAATTTACTTCAAGAGGTCGATCGGAAATCAATTCAATATTATTAAATCCTGCAACTCTTTGTCCGTTAAAGTTAATTGCAGCAAATCGTGAGGAGGTATTAATAATTGGTTCTCCTAACGTTTTCCATACTGCCCCACCCCAACCAGCTTCAAACGCACGTTGGACTTGATAACCCGAATTTGTTGGAGGAGCAGAAGCAAGCCAAAATGGGTTAGGTGACTGTATGCCCGCAAGATTGATTCGTAGATCTGCCATGAAAGAAAACCTCCTTTTAAGTGTTTAACTGTTTATGAATCGCATAAGCTACTTCTTTTCCTTGTTGTGCAGCAGTCACTACCATTGCTTCTCCTTGCCCTTTTCCAAAAATGACATCACCACACGCAAATACTTTAGGATTAGACGTCTGAAATGATTCTTGGTTAATTTTTACAACTCCATCTCTGTGTTCTAAATCAAATTGTTCAATTAACTCTGTATAGCGAGTTTGCCCGATCGCTTTTATGACTCCATCTACCGGTATCGTGAAATTGGAAGCAGGAATAAGCACAGGTCTGCGGCGACCGTCTTTTCCAACATCACCTAATTCCAATAGAACACACTCAAGTGCAATTACTTTTCCATTTTCACCAATTATTCGTATAGGTAATGTTAGCCATCGGAATTCCACCCCATCTTGCTTAGCAAAATCATATTCAAACTGATAAGCACTCATTTCTGATTGGGTCCTACGATATAAAATTTTGACATTGCCCGCTCCTAAACGAACAGAACATGTCGCAGCATCAATTGCAGTATTTCCCGCACCTATTACAGCAATGTTTTTGCCTATAAAACGATTTGATAGCTCCCCGGATTTTGTCTCTTTTACAAAATCAATCGCATCGTATACTCCGTCCAAATCCTCTCCCTCAATATCTAGCATTGGAACTTTCCCCATCCCTATAGCCAGAACGACCATGTCATAGTTTGCTAATAATTCACCTGAAGAAATATCCGAACCGACTCTAGTATTCGTAAGAATTTTCACATCCAAGTTTTCAATTTGTTGAACTTCCCAGCTGGATATACTCTTTGGTAACCTGAAAGAAACGATTCCATAACGATTTAATCCTCCAGCATAATTTTCCGCTTCAAAAATCGTTACTTCGTAGCCTAATAGGGCAAGCTCACGAGCAGCTGCTAAACCAGAAGGACCACTTCCAACGATCGCAACAGTTATTCCATTCTTTTTTCCAGCCTTAAATAATACTTGATCATTTTTTATCGCCCAATCAGTTGCATACCGTTGTAAATTGCCAATCATGATCGGTTTTGTAGAAGATTTTAGTACACATGCACCTTCGCATAGTTCTTCTGTAGGACAAACTCTAGCACAGCTTGCGCCAACAGGATTAGATGACATAATTGTTTTAGCTGATCCCTTTAAATTGCCTGAACCAATTTTCTTTATAAACGTTGGAATATCAATCCCAGTTGGACATGCTTTAATACATGGGGCATCATAGCAATAAAGACATCGATGTGCTTCTTCAAATGCTTCTCGTTCCGATAACCCAGGATGTACTTCTTCAAAGTTCTTCGATAAATTCTCTAACGAAACTCTATTCACTAACAACACCCTCCTATTAGGCTACAAAGTTACTTTTTAAGAAAGCAGATTATACGATTCAATTCCATATACATCAGTAGTGCCTTAAATAAAGCCGTTTTCAAGTAAGAACAATTAGTTTCTTCCTTAAAAAGGTAAAGCTTTTACTAAAATTGAGGTATTCCAATATATGATTAAATAAATTAATTTAGACATGTTTATGTTAAGGGTTGTCAGTGTTTAATTAATGAGTATTAATGCTTTTGATTTAATTGTTTTAGAAAAAATCAAAGCTCAAACCCTTATATTAGGTTTGAGCTTTCAAAGTGTTGAAATATAAAATGGTCGATAGGGAAAACGGCCTTTAAATGAACATTTATTAATGATGAAATTATCATTTTTTGACTAATCTTTTAATGGTTTTAAATGTTAATATGTTTGAGCAATTTTATGGTTCTAATAACACTAGTAATTGTTTTTTCAGAAGTTAAAAATATTATGAGCTATTTTTTAGAAAAACAAATTCAATTGATTAGTTTTAGCTTAATTAATGTTCGATCTTAATTGACCTACAAACTGATTAATAAACAACTGTTAGATTACGCTAAGTAAAGGCTATTTGATTATGTATTTATGGTAGACTTTTTTTGATGAATAAGTTGATTGGAATGGAGGGATGCTCGACTCCTATGGGATAAGCGGGAAGGCTGAGACCCCGCAGGCTCTTGCCGAGGAGGCTCAGGTCTCGCCCTATGGAAAGCGAGCATCCTGTAGTGGAAATCAACATCACTATACTCCTTTTACGAAAATTTGGTAATTTAATTGACAAGGTTGTTTTTCAACTGCGTGAAAAGCTCAAACCCTTATATTAGGTTTGAGCTTTTTAATTTATTCTTAAAATTTATTCTTCACAAAAACATTAAATCGTTTTCTATAAAAATAGATCAGCAAGACGATGATTAACAGTCCTAAAATGACTTTACCGAACAATGTGAACTCTAAAACTTGATTAACAGAATACGATTCAAATAATATGACGGGTAGCTTACCAATCAAACTAGCTAACATGAAACTTGACCATGTGATTTTTCCAAAGGCAGCAAACAATGTAATCAAACTAGATGGTATAAAAGGAATAAAACGCAGAAATAACACACCGTAAAATGCTTCTTTTCCTTCTAAGCTTAATAGCCTATTTAATCCTTTAAATTTAGTTGAATTACTAATAAATCTTTTTTGTAAACCCTTTCTATATAAAATAAAAGATACGAATGTACCAACTAATTCACCTATGAAAGAGACTAGAAATCCATCGGCAAAACCGAATAGTTTAATATTGATTGCTGTCAAAAACCAAGCCGGTATAATACCAACAATACTAATTAGAACATTAATTAAAATACTAAGTATCGCAGCATAGTCTTTGTATGTATTTAAAAAATGTTCAATTGCAGAAAGTGTCATAATTTTCCCCCATTTTTTTTAACCACTTAATTGTACAACATTTAGTATGATAAAAAAGCTAAGGTTCCAAAAATACATAAATCTTCCATAAATTAAAACCTATTTACTATTTTAGACATTGAAATTATAAACATACTAACCAATTTAAATTTAATTTTTAGAACAAAAAAAGATGACTTCGAATGCTACTCGAAATCATCTTTTTGATTATTTTTTATTCTTCTTCAGTTTGTCCTTGGAAGAAGATAAATAGATATTTTACTAATTCTAAAACTGAAATTAAGGTTGCCGCTAAATACGTAAGAGCAGCAGCTCCTAATACTTTATTTACACCTTTTCTGTCAGTTTCATGGATTATACCACTTGCTAACATTAATTTTTTTGCTCGAGAACTAGCATTATACTCAACTGGTAAAGTAATCAGTTGAAATGTTACTGCTACTGAAAATAGTAAGATCCCTACTCCAATTAGAGAATATGCTTGAAGTAAAAATCCTGCTAGTAGTAATAACGGTGCTGCACCTGATGCAATGTTAACAATTGGAAAAATTCGATGACGAAGTGTTAAAAAACCATATGAAGTATCATGCTGTATCGCATGACCTACTTCGTGTGCAGCGACTGACACTGATGCAATCGATCTTCCATAGTATACTTCTTCTGATAAACGAACTGTTCTTGCCATAGGATCATAATGATCTGATAAACGCCCAGATACGACTTCCACCGGTACGTTAGGTAAATTATTATTGTTTAATATATGTCTTGCTACTTCAGCTCCGGTTAATCCTCCTGATGCTGGCACTTCAGCCCAGTGATTAAAACTAGATTTCACTTTAAATTGAGCCCAAATCGATAATCCGAAGGCAATAAAAATAAGGAAATCCATAGGGTGAAAAAACATTTACATTCTCTCCTTTTAAAGAATAAATGACAATAACGTCTGAATTAATTCTGATGTTTGTGACGTTAATTGACGGATAATATTTAGTTTTTGTTCTTCTGTTAAATCTTCTAGTAAATATTTTAATTGTGACAACTCTGTCTTAAGCTGACTCATATGAATCGTTACTTCTTCAGTTAACGGTAAGATACTCTGGTCCTCTACCAAAGTTTTTTTCTTATCTAAAATCTCTTTTATTTCTTGGAGTGGTAAGTGCATGGATTTACATTGCTCAATAAATTTTAAAGTCTCTAAAGAATCCTCGTTATAAAAACGATGCCCAGATTCCGAACGTTCCGGTTCAAGCAATCCTAGGTTTGTATAATAATCAATTGTACGCTTAGACACCCCTACTTCTTTTGCTAGTTCTCCAATTTTATAGACAATCCCAATGTTTTCACACTCCTTCTATATGTATTATATGTAAATTCGATAAAAACGTACAGTAAAACGTTATGTTGTTCATAAAGTTGTCAACATTTCATTAAAAAAATAAATAAAACCATGAACAAGTATTACTGTTCATGGTTTTTCAACTATTATTCTTGCCAATAACGACGAGCACCAGAAAATTCTTCGATATAGCCAGGAGTGTTTAAAGGAATGATTTCAACACTTCTAGCAGCATTAGGAGCCTGAATCATTAAACCATCACCGATATACATTGCAACGTGATGTACTGATCCTGTTCCGTTTTTACTTGCAAAGAATAGTAGATCGCCAGGTTGAATCTCATCTTTTTTAACTTCTATACCGCTCTTAGATTGAGGTCCCGAGTCTCTTGGAATTGTTATACCATATGACTTAAATAAGCTATATGTAAATCCTGAACAATCAAAACCAAATCCTGATACACCAGCCCATAAGTAGCGTAAACCAAGGAACTTCTTCGCCGTATTAATTAAATTCTCAGGTGTTGCTTTAGGAAACTGATTTTCGTTTTGATAGACTGCCACATCTTCTTTTTTAATAAATTTATTTCCATCATCTGGTGTTGCTACCATTACAACATCTCCAAAGTCTTTAATTACCGGTAATCGCGTATTAAAACTAATCTCCATAAACTTATGATTTAATGCTTTTCCATCATACAACCAAGCTGTTTGACTTGATACCATAATAAACGGTGTATCCTTATAATTCTCTAATCGATCATCCGTTGTTAATTGTCTTTTTGGCATCCAACCAGGATAGCCCAAAGTATTACGTGGAGTAGGTTGTCCTTCTACAGCAACCTTCACCCAGTCTCCTGATTCTTCTATGATGGTTACTTTTGTACCGTATACTGCTTGTGTTTCAAGATAACTTGTTAACCAACGACGAACTTCCGTATCTTCCATATTGGCTGACCATTGACGCGGATCAACTGGATTGCTTAAAGATGGCGCATCAATATCTCTAACTTGGAATCGTCCATTTGTTGTCCACTGGGTTGAAACAGACACATCAACGTAAGCTGTCTCCCCTGGAGTAAGTTCTTCATTTGTCGTTGCTAAAGACTGGCTTGTCATCGTAGAAAGTAATGTACCTGCAACACATAAACTCAATAATAAATTTTTTGTCTTTTTCATCGTAGAACTCCTCTCCCTATTTTAACGAAGACTTTTAGATAATCTTCGGTGTAGCCCTAAACCAGGTAAGGATGATAATTGAACTTCATCCCCAATAAACTCGATTCCATCAAAATCTTGATTCTTTAACCAAAGTGGCGCATCCAAATCGATTTTTTGAATATTTGGATGGGCGGTAGCAATATGGGCTGCCGCAAGTACTGAGACAGAAGTTTCCATCATACTTCCAATCATGCAAGGAATATTCGCTCTTTCAGCAATATCTGCAATTTGTATTGCTCTTCTAATTCCCCCTGTCTTCATTAACTTAATATTTAGAAGATCAACTGCACCCTCTTTAATTAGGCGTAAAGCGTCTTGCGGAGAAAAAAGACTTTCATCGGCCATGATTGGTGTATTGACGTTTTGCTTAACAAATTTTAGTCCCTCAATGTCACCTGCATGTACGGGTTGCTCAATTAACTCGATTTTAGAATTTAGCTGTTCTAATTCTCGGATAATCAAAACGGCTTGTCTTGGAGTCCATCCTTGGTTGGCATCAACTCGGATTGTGACATCTTTACCGACTTTTTCACGGATTGCCATAATTCGTTCAATATCCCTCGTCCAGTCTTTTCCGACTTTGATTTTCAAAATAGAAAAGCCATCCTTGATTATTTGCATCGCATCATGACACATTTCATCTACTGTTCCTACACTAACGGTCATATCGTTTTTTAATAGATTTGTCCGTCCTCCAAGATATTGATAGAGTGGCAGATTAAGATGTTGGCATAATGCATCATACAGTGCAATTTCCATCGCTGCCTTCGCACTTGTATTAGCCACACAAGAGCGTTCAATCAATAGAGAGAGTTCATTAATATTGCAAATATCTCTCCCTAATAATAGAGGTGTAAGTACCGTCTTTAAAATTGCTTCAATACTTTCCTTTGATTCTCCAGTAATAGCCAATGTAGGTGCTGCAGCCCCTACTCCAACAATCCCATCCTCTAGCTGGACATATACAATAATGTTTTCTATTTCGGTTGCTGTCCTAAGAGCTGTTTTAAATGGCTTTTTTAAAGGGAACACTTCTGTTTGCACTTTTATCGATTGAATATCCATCATTTTTGTCCTTTCCTATTAGATTAAATTGAGTTCCTAGTAAACTTCCTGATTTAAAATCTTGTATTAAATAAAAAATCCAGCTATTAGAAAGGGATGCCCCCTGCTAATAGCTGGATTTCATCTACGAAAATAGATAAAGCAGCGTTTAAGATTCAATTATTTGCGTGTATTTTATATGTGCATTTTTAAAGGCTACTGCCAGAGCTTTCTGAGAAGAACCAAAATAACGCGTATTAATTTCTTGTATTACCCCATCCACGTCTAACATTGATTTTCCAACAAATAGATGCTGCACAAAGGATGAAGTTAATGAAATTGTAGCTGAACAATCGGCATCAACAATCAAGTGACTTGTCCGATCGACTACCAATCCAATAAAAAAAGCATTATACTTCTGCATAATCGGATTATTAGATGAAGTCTTTGCATCTCCAATAAGATAGATCGTATCTTTACTGTACAATTTATGTCCTCCCGCAAAACAGGTATTCCGTGCATAACTCCAACCGGTGAGGAAAGAATTGGCAACGGCATATGTATTCGCTTACAGTTTATATTAATATACGAAACTACTTTTGACAATATATTATGAATATTCAGTTTTATGAAAGAGATATTCAGGAAATGTGAACTATATGAATTCTCATACTTTTTTACTAAAAAAGTGAATAAAACATAAAGGTTAACCAACTATATGTAAGAACACTATTATTAGTCTAAAGTCTTAAATGGTACATTAAATATACCATTATTTAAAATAAGGAGTACATTTTGAAAAAATTGATATTGGTTTTCTTAATAGCAGGATTCATCATTTATTTTACATACAAATTTAGAATGATCCATCATTCTACCAAATTAGAAAACCAAAAAGATTTAGTCGGGCAAGGATGTGTCGTCTTAAATTACCATCTAATTAGCCCAGATCGTGATAAATTTATTCGCTTCCTAACGAAAGACCCTGAGTTTACAACTTATAATATTTATAAAAGTGACTTTGAAAAACAAATAGACGTTTTAAAAAGAAATCACGTAAAATTCATTACACCAAGGTTTCTAGATGAATATATGAGGAGCAAAATTCACCTTACCACTAAGCAAAAATGCGTTCTTTTAACATTCGATGATGTTGATCAATCTGTTTATCGTAATGCTTACCCTATTTTAAAAAAGAATCGAATTCCATTTACCATTTTTCTCATTATGGGACAAGTAGGAAACAATGACTACAATGGGATCAATCTAGCTAATTGGAAGCAAATCAATGAAATGCAAAAATCTGGATTAGCTACTTATGGAACTCACACATACAATCTACATTATTACAATAAGAATGGCCAACCACCTTTCATAGACACTAAAAACATTAAAGCATTTCAAAAGGATTTACGACTAGCTACAAAAACCTATAAACAGCATTTTGGAGAACAGCCACATTATTTTGCTTATCCATATGGATATGGTACACCCCAAACAGACCAGACTTTAATTAATGATGGATATAAAATGATATTCAGTTTACGTTATGGACTGAATAGACCTAATGATCCTACTTTTTTTGTGAAACGAATACTACTAACTTATGATAATTGGGAAAAAGTTAACAAGTGGATTGAATCTAAATAAAAAAATCTCATTCTATAGTCAGAATGAGATTTTTTTGTTACCTTATTTAAATCATCGTTTTTAATGTGTTAATTTACTTTTTTAATTCTTCCTTCTACTTCATAATTGAAAGGTCTTGGAAGTGATTTAACATAATCTACAGTCGCTTTAAGATCTTCTGGTCCTACTTCTAAATCAGTAGAACGTTCTCCAATACCATATTTTACATTACCGTACATATAGTTGTTCACTACAACTGAATATTCTTTGTTCGGATCAATTTTACTACCATTTGGTAAAAGGATGTCTACTACTTTTTTAGTCGATGAATCCCACGTATATTTAAATCCAGCGATATGGAAATCTAATCCCTTATCGGTAATTTGATTATTTAATACTGTTTCAATGTCTTGACCGCTAAGCATTACTTTATTTAATACATTTCCAAATGGCTGAATTGCAAATAAATCACCAAATGTAACTTGACCAGCGTCAAGTTGTGATCGAACTCCTCCACCGTTCATCATTGCGAAGTCAGCATTCATTGATGCTTTCATTCCATCTGCAATTAAGTTACCTAGTGCAGAATCACCATAAGTATTAGAAGATGGATATCCTTTTGGTAAAGTTTGCATTGAGTCACCAACAATCTCAGCTTTAATTGGCATAATTAAATCTTCATATTTTTTCATGATCGCAGAAACTGTCGGGTCTGGTGTATAGTCTTTTTGATAAACTGTTACTACTTCTGCTTCCTTCTTAACAATATCACCTGTTACTGCATCTAACTCTAAATCTACATCAGAAAATGCAGAACCATATGAATAAGCTTGTACGATTAATTTATTATCAACTACTTTATCATTAAATACATGATTATGAGCAGCAAAAATAACATCTACTTCATCATCAACTTTTTCAGCAATATCAGTTGCATCATATAAATCCGCTTTACCTGTTTGAAGAGTAGGGTTATGTGCTAATACTACGATTGCTTTAATCCCTTGTTTTTTTAGAATATCCGTATAATGGTTAATTGCTTCAACTTCATCACGAATTTCAAGCGTTTCATTTCCTTTTCGAACAATCATATTAGGAGTTTCTTGTGTTACTACTCCGATGAAACCAATCCTTTTACCGCCCACTTCTTTAATTGTGTATGGTTGAGTAATTAATTCTCCTGTTGCGGAATCATATGCATTGGCAGCAATCACTGGAAAGTTCATACCGTCATACCCTTTTGTACCTTTAGGATGTTCTCCACCATTCATCATACGCTTTAATTCAGCAATACCTTCATCAAACTCGTGATTACCAACTGTTCCAACATCAAAGCCCATTGCTTCCATCACTTCAACTGTTGGTTCATCTTGGAATAACGCAGAAATCAGTGGGCTTCCACCAATCATGTCACCAGCGTGAACTAGTAAAGTATTAGGATTAGTTGCTTCATGTTGTTTCATTGCAGCAGCTGTGTATTCCATACTTCCAGTTAATAATTCTTGGCCATTAACAGTAACTTTTGTATCAGTATCAAGCTGGCCATGAAGATCATTTAAGCCTAATAATTGAACTTTAATATTTTCTTTTGTACCTAAATCTAATTTAAAAATTCCAAATCCTGCAAGATCCGTTTTATTTGTAAATGCAATATTACTATTCGGCTTTATAAATTCTTCCGCTCTTGGTGAAGTCGTAAACGTTACATTTACATTTCCGCTAATTGGTGCAATCGACCAGTTATAATCTGCCGTTGGTGTGATTGTTTTCGATTCAGAAATGTAATCCATTAAGATTTGACGATTTTCATCAGCAGAATCTACTACAAGTTCGCTACCTTTAACACCTGGGAAATTACCACCGCCACCAGCACGATAGTTATTTGTTACAACGATGAATTCTTGATTTAGATCAATTGGTTGTCCATTATAAGTTAAGTTAATTACTCGGCTTGAATTACTATTAACTAGATTTCCGTTTATATCATACTTTGCTGGTTTTGTTACATCAATTTGGTAGTTAACACCATCAATTACATCAAAGTTATAAACAGGGAAAGCAGGATTTAGTAATGCTTGTTCTTCTGTTTTATTTGGATCAATTTGATTATATTTACCTGCCGTCATTTCAATCCATTCTTTCACAACAGAACCTTTTACTTTAATTGCTTTTAACGTATTATCATAAAGATAAAGATCGCCTGCACTTCTTATCGTAAGATCGCCTTTTTTAATCTCAGTATATTCAGCTACACCATTACGGCCAGCTTTGAATGGGGCTCCTACTGATAAAATTGGTAATTCTTTATATGGTTTCTTTTCAGCAATATATTTTTCTACAAACCATTTTTGTGCATTTGTAACAACTTGAATCGATGGATCATCTTGTATTAATGAAAAATAACTATGAATATCATCACTAGTTGTTCCTATTGGTGTATTTACATATTTAACTGTTGCATCATGATTTGGTTTAACAGCATTGACGATTTCTTGATCTGGAGCTACTGTACTTTCTGTTTTTGTTTTACCTGTAGCAGGATCCTTTACATCAGCCCATATTTCTCTAGTTGATGACTGAGAATTTACTACTGACCATTTTCCTTTTTCTTTTTTAAGTGTTAGGTCAATTAATCCTAATGAACCACCACCGTATCCCGCTTGAACAGCAGGTACGCCATTAATTGTTCCTTTCGAATTATCTACACCCGGTAATGGCTTTTTATTTGCCCCTAAAAATAATGCATCAAGAGTAGCCTCTGATTTTGCTGGAAATACCTTATGTGTATGAGAAAACGTAATTGCATCAATACCAGGTACTTCACTTAAAGAATAAATAACGTCTTCTGTATTTTCTTTATTCGCATTAAATCCTGAATGAGTCATTGCAACAATTACGTCTGCACCATCTTTTCTCATTTCAGGAATGAATTTTTTAGCTGTTTCTACTATATTTTTAGTGATAACTTTTCCATCAAGGTTTGCCTTGTCCCACTCACTAATTTGAGGTGGTACAAACCCAATAAAACCGATTTTAATTTCTTGTTTTTTGCCTTGTTCATCAATCACTTTTTTCTTAATAATTTTATAAGGATTAAATTTGTTCTGATCATTAGCAGGATTTTGATCGTGATCATCTACGTAAACGTTTGCATTTATGTACGGAAAATCAGCGTCATTATATGCTTCGTTTAAAAAGTCTAATCCATAGTTAAATTCATGATTACCTAAAGTTGCAATATCATATCCCATTATGTTCATTGCTTTAAATACAGGATGAACTTCACCTTTTTTTAATGGGTCAATTTTAGCTTCATAAGTTCCAAGTGGAGTACCTTGAATTAAATCTCCATTATCGACTAAAACATTATTTTGAACTTCTTTTCGAGCTTCCTTTACTAAAGTAGCAGTCTTAGCTAATCCAACTTTTTCATATGCTGCATCTTTGTAGTAATCATAGTTTAATAAATTTGTATGGATATCTGTTGTTTCCATAATTCGGAAATTTACTAAATCTTTCTCATCTTTTTTCTTAGATGCAAGCATATTTACAGGCTCAGCCTCTTTTGGTGTAGCATACGCTGGCGTGCTCACTACTGACATACTTAATAAAGATAAAGCTAAAGTAAATGATAACGCTTTCGAATTTGTGTAATTCTTTCTCCCCATTTATATTCCCCTTATATACTTTATTAGGATTTCATTAAAAAATATCCCCAAAAATTATTATAAAATTAAAATAGGTTAAAATATATTTAATTATACTTAAACTAAGTTAACGATTACTTAAGGAGCAAAAAATGAATTTAGACCATTTAGCATATATAGTTGATGTTTCCAAAACTAAATCTCTATCAATGTCAGCGAAGAACTTACATATTTCTGTTTCGGCAATCTCCCAAGCTATAAATAATTTAGAAGAAGAATTCGGATTTAAAATTTTCACTCGTTTACGACAAGGTACGATTACAACACCCGAGGGAGAGAAATTAATTGAAAAATCCCTAAATGTGTTAGCACATGCTGAAAAATTGAAACAGTTAGCAATAAACAATAATAAAATACAAAAGGAGATTACAATTGCTTCTGTACCTGGACTAATGCATTATATCGTAAATTTAATTAAACTAATTAAAGCCGAAAATCAAAAATCAAAGATTAGGGTTCACGGAAAAAATTCATTAGAAATTTTGAGTGATGTAAAAGAAAAAAAATTACGTTTTGGTTTAATTTGGATTTATGATGAATTAATAAAAAAGAATAAAGAAATGGTCTTTGATATCTTTCAAGAAGTTAAAATAAATGTTTGTGTAAGCAAAAATCATATACTTGCTGAATGTAAACAGTTAACTATAGACGATCTAAAAAATGAAACATTTGTAGTTCATGATGAGCAATATTTGAAATGGTATTATGATGAATTCTTAAAAAACAAAACAGAAATATTGTTTAAGACAAATAATATCGATAGCATTAGAAGTGCCGTCAATGAAAATATTGCGATAACAATTGGCACTGACTTTGTTGTACAAAATGAACCTCTCATTCAATCTGGGGAAGCTATTGCAATCGAACTGATTAATCCTTTTCATCGTCCTTTTTATGTTGGATGTGTTCGAAATGAAAATCTTCCTCTTTCAGAAGCAGATAAAATCTATATAAATGAATTAAAAAATGAATTTGAACGTAGGTGCAATCGTTAACAGACTGTTAAATAGGAAATGACTATTGCTTGATTAAGAAGTTTACTTCCTCATGACTGCTTCATAGGGAAGAAATTAGCAAGATGTCAATCTAAAAAGAACCTAATCCTTTTGATTAGGTTCCTTTTTAATCTAAGTCAGTTATACATGAACTTCGGAAGAAACCATTCCTATTTCAAGAGCAGATGTTAACCCTTCATAAGTAGCTTCTTCAATTGTACGAGGTGCTAAACAATCCCCGATTTGTCGTACAACTGGTGCCATACCTTTCACTTGTTCATAAAGCTCAAAATTAGGTACTCGTCCCATTGCAAGTACAATTGTATCCCAGTCGTTAATCAATTCAGTCTCATGAGTAAAAAGATTTCTCAATATGACTTGATTACTATGAATACCACCAAAATCAAAATGCGGTCGTACATCCACCTTTAATTGATAGAGTCTTTTTAGATATTCATTTACTAGATACGAATGTAATTCTTTTCCAATGTGAACCTTTGCGGAAAACAAGGAAACATCGTGTTTTTTCTCCTTCAAATGTATGGCTGCCTCTATTCCTGGCCAATCGCCAATTAAATCAAATACTAATACCCGCTTTCCAACCTGGTTAGAGTTTTTGCCGAAAAGGTCATCAACTGTTATGATTCTCGGATCATCGATGCCCTCTACATGTGGAAAGTATGGTCTAGATCCTACTGCACAAATAATGACATCTGGTTTTATCTCTTCTATTTTCTCAAGGGTAATTTTTTTTCCAAGCTGGACGTCTATCTTACTTTTTGATAGCTTTCTTGTATAATTATCTAACATCGTTTCAGCTACTTCATGTCGCATAGGAGCCTTTCTCATTTTTCTTAGCAATCCGCCAATCTCATCACTTTTTTCAACTAATATTACTTCATGTCCTTCACCATCAGCAGTTAAAGCAGCATGTAATCCAGCTGGACCTGCACCAATGACAAGTACTTTTTGTTTTACTTTTACACTTTGAACGAGCGGTAATAATTCTTTCTCTTTACCAGCCATCGGATTTTGAACACATCCAATTGGAAGGCCTTTAGAATAGTGACCTATACAAGCTTGAATACATCCTAAACATGCATCAATTGAATGTAGGTCCCCTCTCATTGCTTTATTCGGTAATTCAGGATCAACGATTAAAGCTCGAGTCATACCAACAACATCCGCTTTTCCTGAACCAACGATTCGATCTGCTTCCATAGGGTCTATGATCCGCGAGCCAACAAAAACCGGAACTGCACCTGCCATCCGAATTTTAAATGAATGTGGCGCATTATAGGAATGTTTAATTGGAGAAGGTGGAACGATATGAGTCGAACCTGCATATGTACTTGAGTCACCAGATGTTACATTTATAAAATCTACTCTAACGTTTTCAACTAAATGCTCGACGATTTGCACAGCATCTGTTACATTCGTGCCATCCATTGTCATTTCATCTGCACTCATTCGAATTCCTACGGTAAAATCTTGACCCACTTTTTCCCAAATTCGTTGTACTATTTCTACTATAAAACGCATTCGGTTCTCAAAAGTACCACCGTATTCATCTGTGCGATGGTTCGTATGGCTAGACCAAAATTGAGCTGGTAAATAACCATGGGAGCAACAAACTTCTACTCCGTCAAGACCAGCTTTTTTAGCTAATAAAGCTGAAGATGCATATCCCTCAATGACGTCTTTAATTTCATCAATGTTCATCGGCCTCGGCATGATTCCAAATCGAAAACTTGGTTCAGAAGACGGTGCCCAAGCAGCATTACGATAATCGCTTGATACGACTTCTCTACCTCCGTGAAATAATTGACTAAAAACTTTCGTGCCATATTGATGTAGTTGTTTTGCAATTTCTGCATAAGCTGGTACTACTTTTTCATCAAATCCTGCGATCGTATGTGAAGTAAGCATACCTGATGTGTGAACTGCAGCTGCTTCAAGAATAATAAGTCCAGCCCCACCCTTCGCACGTGCAACATGATAGGCAGTCATTTCAGGAGTAGGAATGCCATTTGCTACATAATTCGTTTGATGTGCTGTTGATAGAATTCTATTTTTCAGTTCAGTATTTCCAATCGTCACTTTTGAAAATAGGTGTTTAAAGTCTGTCATAATTGAACCACTTCCTTTCTCCTATACATTTTCTCGGAAGTTCGTAATCATCCGATCGTTCTTTTCAACTATCATTTTAGGTTTTCTTGTAACTCTACTTACTACTAGCGTTACAGTAAAATTAATAACCATTACAACTAAACCAACATCAATATCTTGGATGACATGAGGAAACGATGGAAACCGAGTTGCTAACGTTGTACCAGTTGTTGTGGAATAAGTAACGGCTGCAACACCAATGATAATTCCAGCAGACGCTCCTTGAACTGTAACTGGATTCTTTTTCCAAAGACTAAAATACAATGCTGGGAACAATTGTGCCATAAAGCTATACGCCATAATATACAGTGTCATAATTGTATCGCCACCATTTAAAGTAAAATAAAGTGTCACTAGTGCAATGATTGGAACTAGAAGTCGGGTTAATTTTATAAGCTGATCATCTGTTGTATTAGGTTTCATAACCTTATATACATTCTTAGTTAAGATTGTAGTTGCAGATGTTAAAACTAATGAACTTGGTATAAGTGCAGCCAAAGCGCCCGAGGCACCAATGATTCCTACAAACCAAGGATCAAATGATATCTTTGCAAGTTTAAATAAAGCTAAATCCACTTCTCCTCCTTTTAAAGTAGGAGCTTTTAAAATAGCAGCAAATCCAACAAATAAAGAAAAGACAATAATAATTTGATAGATTGGCATAAATGCAGCATTAAGGCGAAGAGCTTTTGCACTCTTTGAAGAAAAAACTCCCATAAGCATATGAGGAAACATATAGAAGGAAAGTGCTAACATGATACTAGTTGTAATAAACCAAGAAACACTTAAACCTTTCTCTGGAAATATCAATAAGTCGGGTTTAGCAGTTTGGATTGCCTCAAACATCGGCTGAAAACCACCATAATAATGTACAGGAAAATAGATTCCTAAGAAGATCACAACAAATAAAATTAGAAAGTCCTTAATCACAGCCGTCCAAGCTGAACCATGAATACCGGAAACTGTTACATAAATGGCTATCGTGACCACAGCAATCGTAATAGCAATACTCTGAGGGATTTTCCCATAAGAAGCCTCAGAAACAATAATCCCTAACCCTTTTAACTGCATCGTTAAATACGGAATAATTGAAATGATGCTAATAACTGAAACTAGAATCCCAAGTGCTGAACTATTATACTTTTTCGTATAAAAATCAGCCTGTGATACAACATTATTTTCTTTTGCATACTTCCAAACAGGAGGTAACAGCCAATAAGCGATAATAAAGTAGAAGGCATTAAATGCATAAACTGCCGGCATACCAAAAGAGTAGGCACTTCCCGATGCCCCCATAAAAGTAAATGTCGTAAACATTTCTCCTGCTAGCAATAGAAAAACAAAAAGTGAACCAAAACCTCGTCCACCAATTGACCACTGCTCAAAAGTCATCTCTTTACCCTTACGTGCTTGTAAGCCTAACCATATTGATAAAGCTAAAAAGCCAAGAATTACTATTAAAGCTGAATTCATTATTGATCGCCTCCTTTATTAGCGGGATCAAGTTTATTGACTATTAATAAAAATATAGCTGTAAGAAAAACCCATAATATCGTCCAAAATAAAACAAATGGCATTCCAAGAACAAATGGCTCAACCTTATTAATAACTGTGAGTGACCCAATTGCTGGTATCGCACTTAATCCATATAGTAATTTTTTCATTTGATTCCCTCCTTATTTTGTACTTCTAGATTAATAGGAAAAATTAATATTTAAGCGTTTTCATAACAGAAAATAAAAAAGAAAAGCTAAGTATGTACTATCTAATTATGAATTCAAATACTTAGCTTATTAAATCATCGGCATTTTTTACCATTCTCCATTAACTAGATTATAAGTCGATCGCTTCTTTAATCATTTCATGGAAGTGTTGCATTGCGTTCTCAGTTGGAGAATATATACCATTTTCAAATGCTTTAGAATGTAAACCTGTTTGCAATAATTCTACTAGATCAAAATCCTCTTCCCGGACTTGATCAACAAATTTAATCATTTCCTCTTCTTCTTTCGAAATTTCTTCATTAATAAAGAAATAGCGATAGACTGCTAGTGTTTGGTTGGCATCGATAGGAATTAGTTGTGTTGTCGTCATATTTCCTCCCCCAGGAAATACACTCATCATCATATTTGGCCATATCCAATAGAAACGTGTTAAGCTATCATCTTGGTTTTTTACATTTGAACACTGGTAAGAGAATTTATCACAAGGAACAATGCTATAATTCGATAAATCAAATGTTTTAGAGAATGAAGGATGCGCAACTGGACAATGATCACACTCTAAGAAATTATCAACTACAGCTTTCCAATTTGCTTTAATCAAACGACGGTTTTCTTTTACTAATTGTAATGAATCCAGGAAAGAAAAACGGTTTAGTTCATTTATTAAATCTTCAAATTCAACAGAAAACGCCTTAGCTTTTCGATCCAAGTTTACAAAAATCATAGAGCGCTGAATTTCTAATTGGACCGACTTTAAGCAGTTATATTCTCCTAGGTCAATATTTTTAAAGTTTGGTGCTCTATTTACATGCCCATCTAAATTAAAGGTCCAACCATGATAAATACATTGTAGGATTTTTTTATTTCCTGTTTCACTTTGCTCCACTTTTGTACCACGATGTGGGCAAATATTATAAAACGCGCGTATTTTACCATCATTAGCATGCGTAACTAGAATAGATTCACCAGCAACTTCAAAAGTAAAAAAATCACCGACGTTTTTAACTTGACTAGTATGACCTACAAAGATCCAATTTTTACTAAAGATCTTTTTTCTTTCTATATCGAATACCTCTTGGCTGACATATGTTTTATATGGTAATGAAGTTTGTAAAGTTTGTGCTGTTCCCTTTGTAGACATAATAATGATTCCTCCTTTTATTTGGATTTCATTTGAAACGAAATTCCATCCTTTATTTATTAACTCAAGCAAGATTTATGCCAATTTTAGTTTTCGCTATAACATGAGGAGATAACACTATTTATCTATTTCCAAATCGAGGTAATTATCTTATAATTTACTCAATTCAGTCAATTTTAACTCAACTTACTATTTTGCGAGATTCAAAATGTTTTTAGAGGGGGTTACGTTTTGCCAAATACAACAAACGACAAGCTAAAACTTGAGTTCAGTAATGAGATTCTACAAAAAATATTAGACAATTCTCCTAATGAATTTTATGTACTAGATAAAGATGCTCGTATCGTGTACATTAACAAAGCATGTGAAAGACATTATGGAATTAAACTAAAAGATGTAGTAGGAAAATCAAACGATGAATTAATTTCAAAAGAATATTGGAAGCCTCTTATTCTCCCACGTTTATTTAAAGAAAAGAAAACAGTCATCATGAAACAAATAAGTTATGTTGGAAAGGAAATCATTACAACAGCCATTCCTTTACTAAATGATCAGCAAGAAATTGAGCTGATTATCACCACTTCACAAGATGCAAGCTATAAAGACTTATACATACCCGATGAGCAAGAAATAAATGAAGCTGCTCAAGCTGAAATTTATAAAAATAATATCATTACGAATAACAAGGAAATGAGTAATATTGTTAAGATTTGTGAAAAGGTTGCTAAAGTAGATGCAACCGTATTAATCCAAGGAGAATCCGGCACAGGAAAAGGAGTAATTGCAAAATATATCCATCAGAAAAGCAGCAGAAATAAAGCTCCTTTTTTATCTTTAAACTGTGCAACGATTCCAGAAGAGCTACTAGAATCAGAACTTTTCGGATACAAAGATGGCGCATTTACTGGAGCAACAAAAGGTGGCAAACAAGGACTTTTAGAGCTTGCAGACGGGGGAACGGTATTTTTAGATGAGATTGGTGATATATCACCTAAGGTTCAAGCGAAGCTTCTAAAAGTTATTCAAGAATTTGAATTTATGCCTGTTGGAGGCAAACAACCAAAAAAAGTAAATATCCGTATCCTTTCTGCTACTAATCGAAACTTATATGAAATGGTACAGAATAAGGAATTTAGAGAAGACTTATATTATCGCCTACATGTAGTTAATTTAAAAATACCACCACTACGCGAAAGAAAAGAAGATATCATTCCACTAACCTACCATTTTCTTTCCGAGTTTAATAGAAAACACCAAATGAACACGATCATTTCTGAAGAAGCTTTGAATACTTTTTATAACTATTCATGGCCTGGGAATATTCGACAGTTAGAAAATATGCTTGAAAGCCTCGTCGTCACAAGTGATGGCATCATAAAAGTGCAAGACTTGACTGATTTATTAATAGAAAATAAAAAAGAGAATCCGGTCGATGAAGTAATAAGTGATTGCTCGCTTTTAGCTTCTCTAGAAGAGGTTGAGAAAAACATAGTAATAAATTCTTATACAAAATATAGGAATACAAGAAAAGTAGCAGATGATTTAGAAATCAGCCAGTCAAAAGCGGCTAGATTAGTTCGTAAGTATTGTAGTGATTTGGACTTTTATAAATAAAAAAATATCCGGTTAATAGCCGGGTATTTTTGCGTGAAGAGATCTATGAGAATTTATTAAAGGGCTCATGAGGTACTAAAAATGCTAAATGCTGTAACTAACTTCCTCATAAAGGGCTCATGAGGTACTAAAAAAGCTAAATACTGTAAATAACTTCCTCATAAAGGGTTCATGAGGTACTAAAAATGCTAAATGCTGTAAGTAACTTCCTCATAAAGGGTTCATGAGGTACTAAAAATGCTAAATGCTGTAAATTACTTCCTCATAAAGGGTTCATGAGGTACTAAAAAAGCTAAATACTGTAAATAACTTCCTCATAAAGGGTTCATGAGGTACTAAAAATGCTAAATGCTGTAAGTAACTTCCTCAT